>CAZEYH010000162.1:0-6193 GCA_964515895.1 uncultured Clostridiaceae bacterium
CCGCAAATCTTTTAGCTTTTAGAAAAGGCTTTTTTTCATTATTAATTAAAGCAGGGTACCAAAAAAAAGTATATATCCTAAAAAACATTAATCCGAAAAACAGCACAACCCCGGTCAAAACATCTACGAATAATAGTGCCGTTAGCATGTGTTTGCCTTTTTCTATAGAAGCACGTGTAATTATTAATGCCGGTACAGATGAAATTGCCATAAAAATTGTAAGTAAGGAGCCGGCAAGAAGTATAATAAAAGTAACTATCCATACCGGACCAAAATATTTTTTTATACCTGTTAAAAAATCTCCTTTTGTCTTTTGTTTTTTATTAACAGTGCAATTCAATATGTAAAAGTATCCTGATAATAATGCACCGGTAAGAATAGATATAGCTGCTAGTATTATAAGAAAAATAATAACAACAGCAATTACAATCTTAACATCTGATAAATAGCTATATAGTACCTGTATAAAAGACATAATACTTTCAAGAGAATTACTACCACTAATTGCACTAAGTTCATATAAAGTCTTAAATATGGGTAAAATATAACCTCCTAATGTAAATACTAACATTACTATTCCCCAAAATATTATAATAAAGGGTCTTTTTAAAATAACTCCAATTGCATTACCTATCGCTTCCATAAAAACCTTCCTTTATTTTTAATGCACCAATAAAACTGTAAATACATTTTACCAGCGAATATTCTATAATTCAAGTTATATTATGATTTATCCTCAGAAAGTCATTTCATGACTTTCTGTGTGATAACCTTATTATTAAACTATACTAATTTGCTTTATCTTTTCTGCCTCTATTTCTATATGTTCCAAAGGCTTACCTGACTTTAGCATTTCATAGAATTCAATTACCTGGCTGAAAAGAGGCCAATCATTTTTAACATTGCTGTACTCTTCTAATGCTTTATTAATACCCTGTTTTCCAATTGTTTTTCTTATTTTTTCAGCTGATGTATCATTTTCAGGAGAAAAGGCATATCCGGCAGCTATCCCTATAGCAATATAAACAGGTTTTATACCATTTTTCATACAAAGGTTGGCGGCTCCAATTAACCTATCATTTTCCGATAGTTTTCTAACAGGGTCCCTTCCAACTCTTGCCACAGTATCTCCTAATAATCTGTTTCCGAACCTATATATTAGATCGTTAGCATGCTCAATAAGTTCCTTAAGGGGATAATTATGCTCTATTGATAATGCAATTGAAGACTCTAGTAAAGCTTTAAATGTTATTAGTTTAATACTAGAATCTTTACATGTTTCCCAAATATACTTATAATTTTTTATAAATCCAAGATATGCTGCTGTTGCATGTCCCATATTATGCATGAAAAGTTTTCGTTGTATATATAAATCAAATGGTGAAAAGGGTATCATATTTTGTATTTTAGGTATTTCACCTCTAAATGCATCCTTATCTACAGGCAGTTCACAGTATTTTTCTACATAAACTCGTAAAGGATTACCCTCTTGCATTTCTTCAGTCATTATAGGTACCATTCTCCCTATAGATGCCTCTACAAGGCCAATTTTTTTATCAAATATTTTTTTCTCATTTTCTTCTAATTCTTGCTTCAATAATTGTTCCAGATACTGATTTGCATCTAGAAGATTTTCACATATGATAATGTTTAAAGGACTAGTATTTCCAATTTGCCATCTCTTTTTCAACCCTGAAACAATAGGTTTTGCAATTTTGGATAGCACATTTACACCTACTGCTGTAGCCATAATATCTGCGTTAGCAATTTCCGATGCTACGGCCTCTATGTCTATACCATTTACAGCCCGGACATTTCTAATAATAATTTCTTTTGATTTTTCATCATCAACAATTCTTATCGGATATGATTTGTCAACATTAATTTTTTCTATGATTACAGGATTAACATCGATAAATACAACTTCATAACCTGATTGGCTAAAAAGTTGCCCTATAAAACCCCGCCCTATATTCCCTGCACCGTACATTACAGCTTTCTTCATAATCTTCTTCCCCCCGTAGTTTTTTATAGTTTAGTTAATACTGCCCTAAAAGGCATGTTTTCAATCAATCTAATATTCTTACTTTTCTATTATACATTAAATTAATATAATTTTGACAAAATCTTTAATTTTTGTCCTTCAATTTGCTTTTTTAAATACTATTAGAAAAACAAAAACCACATTGGGCCTGTTATTATCCCTTTAATGTGGTTTTTCCTGCTTATACAATTTAATTAAAGAATGGAATATTTACTTGTTTTCATAGTTTTTCTCAAATTCGTTATAGACATTTTCACCTAACTGGTCATTGTAAAAAGATTGTTTTGGCTTATTATTCTTGCCTTTCTTTTTCCTACTCTTTTTATCTCCCATTTTTTAACCTCCTTTCAAACAGGATCATTTTCATCTAAGAAAATTCGCTTCATTCATGACTTAAAACAATGATGCAAATTTTCTTGTTACACTGGTATAATTGCCTTCTTTAATGTCTTCAGGAGAAGCATTTTCATCTAATTGGTCAGTTAAGCCAGGTGCTAATTTGGAGTTCCTTTTTCTTTTCTTTTGGTTTTTATTTTTATTTACTTTTTCCATAATAATACTCCCTTCCTTAATATCATATCCAAATAAATGAAGCTTATGCAGTTCCTATGACAAATACCCATTTCTACGTATAAATTCCAAAAAACATTCTTGTTTGCTAGGGAACCCTAGTGCTCTCTAGCAAACAAGTACTCAGTAAATTTTTAGCCTCTAACCTATCATTATCTGCCTATAAACTGTTGTACTAATATTTTTCCATATGTTGAACTTTCAACTATTCCTATACCTGTGTAATTAAAATTACCATTTAAAATGTTCTTTCGATGCCCTTCTGAGTTCATCCAAGCCTTGAACGCTCCTTCTACAGTCCTATTTCCCGCGATATTTTCTCCTGCAGTTCTGAAGCTTATACCAAATTGCTTCATCATGTCAAAAGGAGACCCATATGTGGGAGATTCATGGCTGAAATAATTCTTTTCTACCATCTCTTTTGCCTTTAACCTTGCTACCTTCATAAGTTCAGTATCAAACTTCAGCGGTCCTACACCGGCATCAGACCTAGCCTTATTAACAAGGTCAAGAAGGGTCTGCTCATCTTGAGATATATCCGTAGGTGGTGTAGGTTCAGGTGTTGACGGAGGAGTAGGAGTAGGTGTAGGTGTGGGTTCAGGTTCAGGTTTTGGTTCCGGTTTAGGTTCAGGTTTTGGCCATTCAATATCTAGGTATTTGCCATGAGATACACCTATACAACCTGAAGAAAGTTCATGTAGAGCATACCAATCCCCTATTTTTGCAAAAACTTTTACAGTCTGACCTTTTTTCAATACACATATTACTTTATGATTTATTGAAGGTCCTTGTCTTACATTTAAATATGATGCTGTAACCTTTGCATTCAAATAACCTAATACTTGTAATGCAGGTTCTGCTCTAACACTGGTTATATTGCTTGATGTAAAGCAAAACACTGATGTAATTAGTAGAGTTAGCGCAATTAACAAAATTACTCTTTTTTTCATATAATCCCTCCAACATAACTGTTTAATCTTGTAAATTACATTTATAACTATAGTATTGACAAATTTATTTGAATTATTTACATAAACGTTGAAATAAATTAAAAATTATCAAATTATAAGCAAAAAAATAAAAAGCACTTTCAAGTGCCTTTTATTTTTTCGTCTTGCAATCTTTCAAATCATATCACAGCTAAACTTCATCTCTTCGAAGCGTGAAAATCGCTGCGATGGTATTAAGGTGCTATATTCCCTCCAAAAGAGGAAAATAGTATATTAGTCTATTAAGTCTTCTAGCAAAGTCTTTTTTACTTCATTTAATATATCATCAACTTTAACTTCCCTAATATCCTTAGATTTTCTCAACTTATATTCTACAATACCATCTCCTGCTTTTCTTCCTACAGTTATTCTTAAAGGGATACCAATTAAATCCGCATCTTTGAATTTAACACCGGGTCTTTCATCTCTGTCATCAATTAGTACTTCAATTCCTTCAGAAATCAATTCTGAATAAATTCTTTCCGCAACGTCAACTTGTACCTTATTAGACTGATTTACAGGCACAATTATCACATGATAAGGTGCAACAGATATGGGCCATATAATTCCGTTTTCATCGTAACTCTGCTCAATAATTGCAGCCATTGTCCTTCCCACACCAATACCATAACTGCCCATTATCATTACTTTTTCTTCCCCATTCTCATCCAGATAGACACAATTTAATGCCTCACTATATTTTGTGCCTAATTTAAAAATATGTCCAACTTCAATGCCTCTGGAAATCTTAACAGGAGCACTACATTTAGGACATCTATCTCCTTTTGCAATATTTCTAATATCTTTTACTGCAGAAAATTTAAAATCTCTTAAAATATTCACATTCTTAAAATGATATCCAGTTTCATTTGCCCCAACAACAAAGTTCTTCATTGTCTCTACTTCAAGGTCAATAATAATATCAATATCTAACCCTATTGGTCCTGCAAAACCAACCTCGGCATTTGTTATTCTCTTTACTGCTTCAGCATCAGCCAGTTCAAGTTCAATACACCCTAGGTAATTTTGAAGCTTTGTTTCATTTATTTCTCTATCTCCTCTTACCATAGCAGCAATATATTTGTCATCTGCCCTATAAATTAAAGTTTTGGCAAATTCTGCAGGTGAACAATTAAAGAACTCCATAAGCTCTTCTATAGTCCTTACATCCGGAGTTTCAACTTTTTCAATTTGAAGAGGACCACTGCATGCCCCCGGGCAATTGAGACAGCAAGGTTCCGGTATACATTCCGCTTTTTCGTCATTGGCAGCATAATCGCATTCATCACAATAGGCAATAACTGCTTCACCTATTTCAGATTTCACCATGAATTCTTCTGAACCTGACCCGCCCATTGCACCGGAATCAGCTTCAACAATAATATAATCAAGACCACAACGGTCGAATATTTTGCAGTAAGCATCATGCATTTTTTTATAAGAAATATCTAAACCTTCATCATCTCTGTCAAAGCTATATGCATCCTTCATCACAAATTCTCTGCTTCTTATAACGCCAAACCGTGGTCTTATCTCATCTCTAAACTTTGTCTGAATCTGGTAAAGTATGAGTGGTAGTGCTCTATATGACCTTACTCCGCTTTTTACAATTTCTGTAAACACTTCTTCGTGGGTAGGCCCTAAACAAAAATCTCTTTTATTTCTGTCTTTAAGTTTAAACATTTCAGGACCAAAAACTTCCCATCTTCCTGATGCCTGATAGTACTCAGCAGGCAGGATTGAAGACATAATCAGCTCATGAGCCCCTACTCTATCCATTTCTTCTCTTATAATTTGCTCAATTTTTCTGAAAGTTTTATATCCCATAGGTAAAAAAGCATAAACTCCTGAAGCTAGTTTTCTCATAAGCCCTGCTCTTAACATAAGCTGATGGCTTGGTATTTCAGCTTCTGCAGGTACTTCTCTTAAAGTTGGTAAAAACATCTGTGAAATTCTCATAACTTCTATTTCCCCGTCCTTTAATAATATCTTTATGTATGTTTTTTTGTACAACTTCATCAAATTTCTTTTCTATTCCTAAACGCTGTGTTTGAACATCTTTCAACATTATAGCATACAAAAAGTTGAAAAGCTAGAATATGCATGATAAACTTTACATGAATTCAATTGTTAATTTTATATATGGTGGTGTTTTGCAATATGAAAGTTGGAATTGGCCAAGATAGTCATAGGTTTGATTTTTTAAATAAGAACAAAAAATTGGTATTGGGAGGCGTAGTCTTCGAAGGATATCCGCCTTTAGAAGGGAACAGCGATGCTGATGTTATTCTTCATTCTTTAACAAATGCAATATCAGGAATTACGTGTGTTAACATACTTGGAGAAGTGAGTGATAAAATGTGTTTAGGACAAGGCATCACCGATAGTTCAGCATATCTTAAAAAATCCTTAGAATATTTAGGACAAAATAAAATAGTTCATGTATCAATTTCTATTGAATGTAAATTACCCAAAATATCACCTAAAATACCTGAAATGCGCAATAGCATCTCAAAGCTTTTAGATATACCCGATAACTGTATAGGTATTACAGCTACTACAGGCGAAGATCTTACTGAGTTTGGTCTTG
>CAZEYH010000163.1:0-4714 GCA_964515895.1 uncultured Clostridiaceae bacterium
CTTTCTTAATATTGTCCATACATTGGTTTAATCCCCTTGTGTGGATTGCGTTCATGTTAATGAGTGCGGATATGGAGCTTTCCTGTGACGAAAGGGTACTGAAAGAAATGAATGAAGATATAAAAAAACCTTATGCTAATTCTTTATTATCGCTTGCTACCGGAAGGCATATTTTAAATGGAAGTCCCCTTGCCTTTGGCGAGGGCAATGTAAAAGGGAGGATTAAAAACGTGCTAAATTATAAAAAGCCAAGGTTTTGGATAATTGTTTTTTCAATTATAATTGTGGCAACAATTGGAATAGGATTGATAGCAAATCCTAAGTCTTCGGCATCATTTGGCGGTTCATCCTATCGTGTTGAAGAAATTCTATATCAGGCGCCTATGTACTCCTTTGGCTATACATTAGATACTACACCCCAGTACTGCATTTCATCCGACTATATGCTTTACAGTAAACAGATCACCGATGAAGATTGGGCTATGCACAATGGATTATATCGCTATGAAATCAGCAGACAGGAGTTATATGCACTGTTCAATCCACTTTATAATAATGTTCATGAAGCAATCGATCAAACAAAATTTATTTATCGTGCTGATACAAAAGATGATAATCAGACTTTTTATTTGGTAATCCAGCTCAAGAATGGTGATGTACTATTGGCTTTGGGTTACGATAACAAGGATAACCGTCACATTCGCTGGCTTTTTAGATTAGAGAAAATAAGCGACAGTAATGGTGAAGCTGCTGATATAAATTCGAATTCTAAGGATGCTAACAATGATGATCAAATCACTTCGGAAAACTCTTTGCCTGAGAACCTTATTATGTTAGATGCTGGAGAATGGCCTCAAAACGAATATACCACCAATATACCCAAACCTGAATCGGGAGTGTTTCTGCGAGGTTTGATTGACCCGGATAAAGAGTTTTGCTACCTTGAGTTATCCAATATATCACAAGGTGAATCAGAACAGTATGTTAAAAAGTTGAAAGAAACCGGATTTATGGAAGTAGAAAGGGTCGTAGAAGAAGTCAACGACGATTATATTTCTGTAAATACTCTATTGACATACGACGATACCAGCATCAGTGTTTCCTATATTGGTGACTTGTTATGTATGTATATCAAAAACGAACAGTAGTAATCAAGATTTATGGTCATCGTATAAAATCGTATAATCGTATAAATAAGACATTTAATTTATAAGAATTCGGCACAAGAAAACCTCCGTTGTTTATTTCGGATGATGAATTGTGCCTTTAATTTTTAGGTTCAATGCCTAAAAGTTAAACATTCTTTTGGTTTTGTATATATTTTTGAATTATTTCAGAAGATACTGTTCCAGCAGTACCAATATAATATCCTCTGCTCCATAAGCCACTACACCAAAAATTTAGATTGTTTTAACTTGGGAAATCTATATGTACCAAAGTATTGTAACTCGTGCTTTCGTATGATATAGTAAATCCAATATTATCCATGATAACGCAAATAAAGAATATTAAAAAGCCTACTTTCATTAAGGCGGTGATGATATGCAGGACATAAAAAACTACAGCTCTTTCAAAAAAATTAAGCCTGTAAATAAAGGCTGGTCAAACGATAAGAAATATTATATCGAAGCTGCAGACGGCAGAAGGTTGCTGCTGCGTGTTGCAGACATTTCCGAATATGGAAGAAAAAAGACCGAATTTGAAATGGTGAAAAAGGTTGCAGCTTTAGGTGTGCCAATGTCACAGCCTTTGGATTTTGGTATATGTGATAACGGAAAAAGTGTGTACTCGCTCCTTACATGGTGCGACGGAGAGGATGCAGAGGTTGTTTTGCCGCACTTGACGGAAACCGAGCAATATGTACTTGGAGTAAAATCCGGTAAAATACTTAAGAAGATTCATTCTATCCCTGCCCCAAAAGGGCAGGAAGAGTGGTGTATTCGCTTTAACCGCAAGACAAACTATAAAATTGAAAAATATAAGGCTTGCGGCATTAAATTCGATGGCGATGACAAAATCATCAATTATATTGAAAATAACCGTCATCTACTTTCCGGAAGGCCACAGTGCTATCAACATGGTGATTACCATGTTGGCAATATGATAATCTCGCCGGATAAAACACTCTCAATCATAGATTTTAATCGTCCTGATTTCGGTGATCCATGGGAAGAATTCAACCGGATTGTGTGGAGCGCGACGGCCAGTCCGCATTTCGCAACAGGACAGCTTAGAGGTTATTTCGGTGGTGAGCCGCCTATTGAGTTTTTCAGGCTACTGGCTTTCTATATATCAAGTAATACCCTCTCGTCAATTTACTGGGCAGTCCCATTTGGCGAAAAAGAAATCACTACAATGAAAAACCAGGCAAAGGATGTACTGTCTTGGTTTGATAACATGAATAACCCTGTGCCGACTTGGTATCTGAAAAACTTTTATGTTCAATATATGGATAATGTACCATACAAACTGAAAGCACCGTTTGATATGTCATTTATCAGACGGTACGGTAAAGTATTCAAAGTTTATGATGATCAGGATTCCGGTAATATCTGCTTTTGTGTGCAAAATGGCGGAAACAAGTATTTCATTAAATTTGCCGGAGCGCCTACAGAACAGTATACGGGAACACCCGATGATGCCGTAGCACGTCTGAAAGCTACTGCGGCTGTTTATCAGGAGTTAGCTCACCCCAATCTGATAAAGTTTATTAAATCTGAAGAAGTCAGCAATGGTTTTGCAGTTGTCTTTGAGTGGGTAGACGGAGAATGTATGGGAAGACAGTATCCGAGTTCAAGGCAGAAGTTCCTACAAATGTCATGCAGCACAAGACTTGATGTATTTGATGCCATACTATATTTTCATGCCCATGTCATAGATAAAGGTTATGTAGCAATTGACTTTTATGACGGCAGTATTATGTATGACTTTTCAGCAAATAAAACCTTGATTTGCGATATTGATTTCTATTCAAAGACGCCTTACACCAACAATATGGACAGGATGTGGGGCAGCTCTCGCTTTATGTCACCGGAGGAGTTTAAGCTGGGTGAAGCAATAGATGAGATAACAAATGTATATTTGATGGGAGCTACAGCCTTTGCACTGTTTGGGGGCTACGACAGAACACCGGATAAATGGCATCTTAGTAAAGAATTATACATGGTTGCATTAAAAGCAGTCAGCAATGAACGCAGACAGCGACAGCAATCTATACAGCAGTTTATTGAAGAATGGAATGAAGCGAGAAGACGATTTCATATATCCGGTTAATTATGGATATCTTGATGGAACTACATCAGCAGATGGTGGTGGAATTGATGTGTGGTATGGCACATACGGCAATAAGGTTGATGCTGTAATATGTACAATAGATTTGCTTAAGGAGGTATCCGTATGAAGCATTGGTATTATGAAGAATATAGTTTCAAAATCACAGTTATGTCCATTAAGCCTGACAATAAGCCAATGAATCATTGCAGAAATGGTCACGAAGTTGGTGATGAGTTTACCTGTGAATATGGCTGCCCGAACAAATTCTGCTCAAAGTCCATGCTAAAGCTGTTTCCGTTGATGGAAGCATTTCGAAACGGCGGTGACTTACGTAATCTTGGTGGCAGAGATAAGTATATTATGGAGTTTGAATGCCCCGATGGAGTTGTATGGTTTAAGTTGGAGGCTTTAAAGAAATGAAAAAGTTTATATCGGAAGCGAGTGTTAAATTATGAATCAAGTAATATACCATTACGACATTCTTATAGATGAAAATAATGACCCTGCCCGTGATCCGAAACCGTTACAGCAGTATATGAATAAATGGGACGGACAGGCGTTCATTGATGAATTGCAATTGACAGCAGATAAAACAGTGCTTGAGATTGGTGTAGGCACAGGCCGGCTTGCCTTGAAAGTTTGTGGCAAATGCAAAAGCTTTGTTGGAATAGATATTTCACCGAAGACGATTGAAAGAGCAAAAGAAAACCTAATTACATATATAAACAAAGAACTTATCTGCGATGATTTTTTGGTACACAATTTTGCAAGTCAATTTGATACAATTTATTCCTCGTTAACTTTTATGCATATTGAAGATAAGCAATCAGCTATAAACAAGGTGTCTAAACTTCTGAAAGTCGGAGGCAGGTTTGTTTTATCCATATCAAAATGCCAGGACTCTGTTTTAGATTTTGGGAATCGAAAAATTAAATTATATCCAGACCATGCTGAATCTATAACTGCTTATATAGAAAATGCGGGACTTTTTATAGAAAAGCAATTTGATATAGAATTTGCAACAATATTTGTTGCAGTTAGGCAGTGAGAGATATTTTTATCGCAATGATTTGTTGCTCTGGTTAATATATGAGAGTTTCGGCCTAAAGACTCTATGCCCAATCTGTAAACTTCTTCAGGGTCATCAAAGGTGTGCATAACGTCTACATTTCCGCCATTCCATGAAGCGGTGTTCCAGGTCAATCGAAAAGCAGCCCCTGTAGATATCATTGCAAAGTCCATACTGATATCCTGAGCAAGATAATTTACACAGCTTTTCACACATACTTTCTTTTAACTTGATTTAGAAGTCCAATACCATACACCCCGGCACAAAGCTTAATTCTACCTACAGATGGTCGCTTTTTCTTGAATTCACTAGGTGTAAGTCCTGTAATACGCTTAAATGCCCTTGTGAAAGTATGTGGTTTGAAAATCCATA
>CAZEYH010000163.1:4814-6110 GCA_964515895.1 uncultured Clostridiaceae bacterium
AATCCATAAGTATCACCGTAATTTTCCTTCATGAAGTAAGCTTAGTATATATATCCGCAGGAATCTTCTCGACGTTTTTAAGGAAATTGATGTATTTTGAAGAACTAATAAGTTGAATGAACTGTGAAATCTCCAGAAGCGGTTTACAGGATTTTTTGGATAATGTAGAATATTAATTGGAGACACCTTTTATATGTACCAATGACATTAATGAAGCTGTGATTTGCACAAGGAATTGTTTCACAATTACGTATTGGCTTGAAAAAGGTACAAGACTATTTAAGCGAAAGACGATAAAGGTGCAATCAATATTATAAAAGTCATCTCTGAAAGGATATTGCACAATGAATAAACAAATTGCTTATTGTGGACTTGCCTGTTGTATATGTAGCGAAAATGAATCTTGCATCGGCTGCCGAAATGACGGATGTAAGGATAAAGACTGGTGTAAGAATTATAAATGCTGCCGTGATAAAAACTTGAACGGTTGTTGGGAATGCGCTAAATTTCCTTGCTCTGGAGGTATGCTTGATAAACTTAGAATTCGCGCCTTTGCATTGTTTGTTAAGGAATACGGCGAGGACGAGCTTGTACGTTGTCTGAAACATAATAAGGATAATGGCATTGTATATCATTATGAAGGTCAGCTTATCGGTGATTATGATAAAGGACAGACCGAAGAAGAAATCATTGAGATTATAAAATATGGAATGCGAGGAAATGGCATATGAGCGTAAACGACATCTGTATTATCTGTCCGGTATGTGGTGAACTTGATAAAACCTTAGTTGAAATTTATAACATAAACCTGCGCAAACAAAATTTTGCAATGTCTCCAATATTGCCGACTTGTAAACAATGTACCTCTGAAATTGAAATAAATGATCCTCCAAAAGGAGCAGAACTAATTATCCTAAATGGCACATGCGGGAGTGGAAAATCCACGATTGCTGAAGAACTTATGAAAGGATATGGCTATGCGGTTATCGACGGAGATTGTATGCTGCAAGCTGTGCGGCACAAACTAGGCGGTAATAAGGTTGAATATAATTCCAGCGAAGCACTCGATGAGATTGCACATGAAATAGATATCCTGGCTGCGTTTGGTAATAAAATAGTATTGTCTCACATCATACTTCCAGAGGATTGGGACAGGTATAAAGCCATATTCTCATGGCGCGAATTAAGGTACAGACACATCCTGCTTAAGCCCGATATTGATACGGTCATATCCCGCTGTAATACAAGGACATGCCATAAAAGTGTGACTCCCGAGTACTGGATACGGTATTTCCA
>CAZEYH010000164.1:0-6099 GCA_964515895.1 uncultured Clostridiaceae bacterium
CAATCTTGTCATAAGAATTTTCAACTATACCTACTCCTGCTATTATCTTACCTGTTTCTAAAATTTTTCTGGAAATGGGTACAAGATATTCCTTAAGCCCTTTGATGCCAAAGCGGTGAATATTCTCCGCCTGCTCCTTCTTGCCCATACCCACTGTCATCATTTTAGTAATGCCGCTTTCTATATCTGCGCTAAATGACGTATGGGGTTTTATGCGATTTACAACTATTACTCCATCTGATTCATATGCATTTTTATCCATTACAACGGACAAATTAAGATTACCTATGTTTACAGTTCCTACTCTTACAGTTTCCATTGATGAAAGTATTGGTATTTTTAGAAATTCAGATGTTATGCCTAGTTCCTCAAGAACTTTTACCTGTCCCTCTGGAGTAGAACCTCCATGGCTTCCCATTGCTGGTATTAAAAAAGGCTCTCCCCCCAGCTGCTTAACTTTCTGAGAAATAATTTTAAGCACAAGCGGAATTCTGTCAATCCCTCTGCTACCAGCAGTAATTGCTATCCTATCGCCTTTTTTAACGGAAAGATGTAGATTTAGATTATCTAATTCTTTAATAATAGTACTCTCTAAATCACTTATGTATCTAGTCTCAAACTTCTGTCTAACTTTTATCCATTCAAATTCTCCCAATTTTACATTCATAGTACACTCCTGTTGCCATAAATACAATCTGGCTTTGAATGAAATGTTGGATAATGCTCCTATAATTACAATATATATTTCATATAATTATACGATAAATAATGTCGAAAAAGTTTGCTTTTCATTAAAAAAAGTTTGCATATATTCTTATATTCAAGTATAATCGATGATGTATTTACTTTCTTAATCAAATAGGTGCAGCTGCACCTATTTGATTAAGATTAACCATCACGAGTATATCTCCATATGCACCTTTGTCTGCATCAATCATTCTTCCACAAACCAAAAGGGTTGCCATACATTCCATTGGAAATATTGAAAAGATGTCACCATGCATTATTTAATTCTTCATTCCATTTGAGCATCTGATCATCGTCCTTTATAGCCTTTAGCATTCTTGCCAGGTTTTCTACCATAACTCTAACCGTTGCTTTTCCTATACGTTCATTACAACCTTCAGGTGCATGACCTCCGTATGCATTCGGATAATTTTTACTCCAGTGAAATCTTGTAAATGTTTCTCCCGCCTCATCCAGATGCTTTGTAAGATTCTTTGAAAGGCCATCCAAATCGTGGATTTTATCCATACGCACAAGTTCAGGGTAAGTCCCAAGTATAAGTGCGGTTTCAGCAAAGCCAGCATGGCCAAATTTCTTTTTCTTTTCTACAAAATCTTGCAATACTTCAATATCATCATCGTTTAATTCCGGGAAATACTCTCTCCCGTTCTTCTCAAACAGATCCATTAACATATAGGGGCTTGCAAGTTTTAGGTGGTGGAATATAACAACATAGTCCTTTTTTGAATAGCAGGTGCTTCTTATAAAATTATGCAAAAAGTTTCTGTTCCCACCATGGCTATTAACTAACACTATCTTTTTAAATCCATTTCGAGCAATTTCGCTACACAATTCCGTTATAAGCCTTTGTTCGAGTTCAACAGTTAACCTTATCCCGCCTTTGTGTCTAGTATGTCCCTGTACATCACCAAAAGTATAATCAGGGAATATGCAAACAGGCTCAATTTCTGAAGCCTTTCTAAGTATATACGAAGCCTTTAGAATATCTGTTCCCACGGGCAAGTGCTGCCCATGCATTTCGAGACATCCCATGGGTATTGCACAAACTCCTTTTGATTTCTCAATTACTTCTTCAAATTCTTCCTCGCGTAAATGTTCCCATATCATAGATATCATCTCCTGTTTTACTGTATTTGTTATTCTTCTTACTTTATTTTTCTTACCTTTTTTACTACTTACTGGAATCCTACTTTTTTAAAAACCCTTTAAGAAATCCCCTTATAAAGTTAAATTCCTAGTATCCTCTCAATAACTGGTTGCAGACTATCTGCCATCCTTATAAACCCCAAATCTGATAGATGAACCCCTTCAACTGTACACTCATCAAAGTCACTGCCGAGAAAATCGCTTCCGTTGCAAAAATATATGTTGTTATCCCCCTTATCCCTACATTCCTCGACAACCTTTTTCTGGATATTAGCTTTATCACGAAGCACTTTAAATTGTTCATCTATTATTAAAGCTTGCGGTTTCATTGGCCGGGATACTACTAATATTGGCGTTGTTGGCCATTTTTCTCTATATAGCTGAATGAACTTTGGATATTTTTCCGCAATCCAAGTGGCACCGGGACAGTTGGCTTCCGTTTCAATTATAAGAAGGCTAGTTCGCTCTATTTCACGAATAGCTAGTGCCATTTCCGCCTCACACTTGCCACTCCCTGAAAATCCGAGATTCACCACTTCCCGATTTAACCGACGTGACAAAATATTTGTATGCGCCATGCCAGGCCTTGATGCACACGCACCTTGGGTTACAGAAGTTCCGTATATAACTATACGACCATTATCAACAAAAATATCTGGTTCTGAAAGTATCGCATTTTCATTTACGCCGAACAGCACTTCATTAACTGCCGAATATAATGGAAAGTTTATCATTATATTAAATTCTCTAGGTTCAGGAATATCAATCAGTACATACTCATAATTGTCACTACTGCAGTTAAAACGTGTAGATGAAAAGTAACGTGGTATTCCTCCTGTCTCCTTTAAATAGCAATCGAAGCCGCTCCTCCCTATAGCTGTCATATGATCAGAGGTTGTGAGTCTATATAGCTTAGCCTTTAATATAAGCTTTTGAAGCTTCCCTCGAACATGTACCTGAACCCCTGCCGTATTATTAGCAAGAGTGTTTACCATTTCCGGTATCGGTTCCGGAGGATTTAGCTGAAGCCTCCTATATATCCCATCCATTTCAAAAAACGGCAAGCCATACAACCGGAAAGGCTCTCGTGTAGGAGAGTACCATTTAATAAATTGATTTTCATTCATAACATATATCCATTCCTTTCCTTAGAATCATATATGACTGTATTAAGGCACATTTTCTGTATATTATAAAAAAGGAAATGCGTCTTAATACTATTTCAAACTATTTAACAACTCCAAAGCATTATCAACGAGCAAATTCTCCAATTCTTCCGTGTATGGATTGTTTTTTGATTCATATCCGCCTTCTGAAAATGCCTTTCCTGTCGGGAAATATCCTGATGATCCGTTGGTTACTGATGAAATAAAGGTATGTGGGAATGGGGAACATTCCTTAATCCTTCGACCTATCTGAGAAAACACTTCTCCCGATAATCCTACATATGCTATCCCATTCAAAGTAATTACCTGAATTTCTAGCTGCCTTGATTCACCAAGACTAGCTATATTTATTGTCTGATATGCTTCAGCTAGATCAGGTGTACTTCCCATTTTTTTTGCTTTCCATTCTCCGCTATAGAAAGCCTGTACAATTTTATGTGCCTGCTCTACTTGCTGCTTATTTATTTTACGCAAAGGAACATTAATTAACTTACTGCCTGAATGTATTTTCCCGTCGAACCCCTCAGTGTCTTTGGGAGTTTTTAATCTTTGATATACTTTTATAACTTCTGCAGCGAGGATATTTCCTACCTTCTTTGAATATTCATATCCTCTGGAAGTATGACCCGGGTGCATCGGATCCACATGATTAATATCACCTGCCGCCCCATTTATATATATAACTTCACAGTTTGGAATTTGCCTTTTTACTGCACACCTCATATGTCCGGGATAATCTGCAGAAAAATAGTTGCCTCCAATTATGTCAGGATGAAGAGCAAAGTTGACCACAAGCAATTCACCGCTACCATCTTTGTATTTAAATCTTACTACACCTACTGTAGGATCTATCTTTCCAATTGGTTCAGCTATATCCGGATTTCCTACTCCGGGATTTGTTCTTACACTTCCATCTTTCATGCGAAAA
The DNA here is from genome assembly GCA_964515895.1 of uncultured Clostridiaceae bacterium. Classification (GTDB taxonomy): domain Bacteria; phylum Bacillota; class Clostridia; order Acetivibrionales; family DUMC01; genus CAZEYH01. The sequence continues at coordinate 3,988 of CAZEYH010000164.1, forward strand.
CGTCTAATAAATGATATACTATCGTCGCTGCCATACCCAACTTCTACAGTTGCATCTTTCATGTTATGTGATGCCATCTGTGCTGCATCGGCAATTTTCTTCTCTAACATTGCAATATATTCTTCATCCGGTCCTCCTAACCTTTTAGTTTTCTCTTTATCCTTTACTTTTCTTGGATTAGGACCTGTATGAATATGAGTTGAATGTACCATTACTTTTTCCCCGGATAACCCCAATCTTTCACTAATTAATTTTCTTGTCGTGTTAATGTAGTCAGCATCTATACCTATTAAATCACAACTAACAAGAATCCATTTTATATTGCCGTCTGAATCCGAAACTGATAATGCAGATGCATATAATGGATCTAGTATTCCTTCTGCCTCACGTTTTGAAAAATAGCCCGCCATGCACACACCTAATTGTGGTGTAATATCTACTTTTGCAAATCCCACCTTGAAATATGGTTTTTCCATTTTAATTATACCTCCTTTATAATTTTACCCCTAGCGCCGTGAAAACCTACGGCTACCGTTTCTCGTGTAAATCCTGTTTTTCCATCTATTATGATACTCGTCCGAGATTGTCTCTTCTTTAAGTACTTTAAACATTTTTGCTATTATTTCCGTTGAATATTTTACAGAAGCTTTGGCTATCCTCTCATTTAAACCTTCATGAATATCGGCCGCATATGAATTTGGATAGTTTGCCATCCAGGCGAATGGAGTATAAATGCCCTCTTTAGTTAAATGGTCCATAAAATGCGTCGAAGCACCACTTTCTGCGTTCATTTTGTCAAGATCTACAAGCTCGGGAAACATGCCTAAAATTAATGAGGTTTCAGTAAAGCAACCATGACCACCTTTTTTATTCTGTGCAACGTAATCTTCTAGAACCTTGATATCGTCATCCGTCAATTCAGGAAAAAATAGGCGTCCCTCAGTCTCTATCTTGGCAAGTAAATTTTTAGGCGACGGCCATGCGTTACTAGTTGAATATACATATACCATATAGTCATTTTTATCATAAAGGACACTTCTTGCAAAATTTTGAAGCATCGATTTATTACCACCATGGCCATTCATAAGTACGATTTTCTTGAAACCATTTCGTGCTATTTCAGAGCATGCTTCCGTCAGAATATCAAAAATAAGTTTTGAGCTAAATATAATCGTTCCTAAAATATCTGCTGCACCTTGTTTTTCTCCGAAATAAAGTTTCGGAAATATACATACAGGCTCCTTTTCAGCTGCTAGTTCGGTCAACCTGCTTGCTTGAAAAATGTCTGTACCAAGAGGTAAATGTTGGCCATGCTTTTCTACGCAACCAATCGGTATCGCACAAACACCATTTGATAATTGGATTGCTTTTTCGAATTCCTCTGCTCTAAGACTTTCCCATAACATGGGTTTCACTCCTTTGCTGCTTAAATTTCTACTTCAAATAAACCATTTTTCATTTTCATAACTGTACCATATTCTTTATTTAAGTTATCCAAATAATCAAATAATTCCTTACTGGCTTGTCGGCCTGCAGGATAAGGTAACCCATAGAGAGGATTTGATTTCCCAAAACCAAGTTCAATTGGTTTAAGCACTAGCTTTGTTAATTTATCACCATTCATTTCAAAGAAAGGTATAACCGAACGAAAGTTGTTTACATCTTCATTTAGTCCTCGCTCAGTTCTTTTTGAATGTTCTTCAATAACTTGCTCAGCAGTATAATCATATGGATAATTATGTCTTTCATAATAATCACTTGGAAGCAGCTTAATATAGTCAGTTTGGAAAATAAAATTCCCTTTAGAGGAAGAACATATAGAAATCATACCCACCTGTCCCGAAGGAAGATTTATAATAGCAAGGCTTGAAGCTTCCTCCAAATCCATGCCGGCCCCAGCATGAGCAACTCCTACTTCAGCTAAGGTTTTTTTCATACTGTCCCTCACCCTTTCAATATTCTTTTATGATAATTCATAATCTCATTTGTGCTACCATTATCGCTATTTTTTAAAACCTATTTTACATTCATTTCTAATTACTCGTATTTAATATTTAAAATAAATCACCAAGCATTGTTAAATTCTTCGTTCCATTTAAGCATCTGATCATC
>CAZEYH010000165.1:0-6084 GCA_964515895.1 uncultured Clostridiaceae bacterium
ACCATTTATAGTAGATGGCAGAACATTTATTCCTTTAAGATTTGTAGCACAAGCATGTGAATTTGGAGTTACTTGGAATAATGATGCAAGAACAACTATGATTATCAATAAAAATAAGATGTTATTATTCAATAATCCAGATAACAAAAGTGCTAATTATTACTACTCTAATGCTGATATAAAATTCTTACATCCTAATGAAATACCAAGGCTGAAAGACAATAGATTGTTCATTTCTTTAAGAATAGTTATGGAGGAGTTTGGTAGAAAAGTTGAATGGCATGAAAAAGAAAGAAAAATAATCATAAAGAAATAGGCAACCACTAACCGAGGAAAGTGGTGTGGGAAATTTGTCTTCCCTGCCTATCTCTTCCTCTATTATATATTAAATATAAGGAGGTATCAATCAACATGACTGATGATGTTAAAATTGAGTACCTGGAAGATAAAGTAGATGACCATGAAGAAAGATTAAGAAAGGTTGAGAAAAATACTATGGAGATGAAGTATGAATTACTGAACATAGTAAAAAGTCAATCTGATATAAAAGCATTGGTATTAGAAACCAATAAAGATTTAACCAAAACAATTAAAGATAGTGTAGCCACAAATAATCAGATTAGATTAATTGATAGAAAAGAATTATGGGGAATTTTAGCATTGGTAATTGGGGGTATTGTTGGGTATTTTGTGTAAGGTGGTGATAAAGTGGAACACAAAATAATTTTGGACATTGGTCATGGAGTGGATACTGTAGGCAAAGGTGTTCCAGGATTAAAAGAGTTTGACTTCAATCAGGCAGTAGCAAAATATGCTTTGGAGTTAGCAAAGATTAATAATATAAATGTAATATTAACGCAACCCTTTGATGGAAAAGATGTTCCTTTATCTGAAAGAACGAGAATAGCAAATTCAAGTAATGCTAAATTACTTATTTCTATACATGCAGATTATAATGCAAATAAAAATGTTAATGGTCATTGGGCGTTTTATTGGTATACAAGAGATGATTCTAAGAAGTTAGCAGAAACATGGAATAAATATGCTAAAGATATTTTACCTAATCCAAACAGAGGCATACGTCCTAGTGAGCCTAATTTTTGGACTAATTTTCATATGGTTAGAGAAACAAAAACTATGCCTAGTATTTTAATAGAAAACGGTTTTATGTCAAATACAGAAGATTTAAAATTACTTAAAACTGAAGAATTTAGAAAGTTATGTGCAGAAGTAATTATAAGAACTGTGTGTGAATATCTAGAGATTCCTTTTAAGGAGGATAAAAGTATGTTTAAGGATATAGACGGACATTGGGCAAAAGAAAGTATTGAAAGAATTTTTAAAAACGAAATTATGGGTGGCTATGAGGACGGAACATTTAAACCTGATAAACCGCTTACTAGAGCAGAATTGGCGGTTGTAATAGATAGGATATTACAAAAACAATGTTGGTATAAGGAATAAAGAAAATTTAAAATTTTATAAAGATAGGTTAAGTCTAGCTAACTTAACTGACAAGAGTGGATTCCTTGTGTCCACTCTTCTTTGTTTTTATAAATACAAGGATAAAGATAAAACACTTACAAGGAAGTGAATATAATGGGATTGATTAGCAGTGAAGTTGAAGTTAGATTGTGTAGTAGGAATATTGAATATTATGAAGATTTAGGCTACATCATTCCTAGAGTTAAAGGAAAATGGGGAGTAACAGTTCCACGTGGTACAAAAATAAAAGTAAAAGTTGAAGATTTACAGCCAAAAAGCAAAGCCATGGTTTACATTCAATGTGATAGCTGTGGATTAATCAAGGAAACTATGTGGCAGGTTTATACTGAATATGTAAATGAAGATAATACATATTATTGTAACAAGTGTGCTTTAAAATTATACGGATCAGAAAAAGCTAGAAAAACTATGCTCGAAAACAGCATTTCTTTTAAAGAATGGTGTAATGATAACAATCATCAAGAAATACTAGATAGATGGGATTATGAATTAAATAAATGCAATCCAGATGAGGTGTCATTTGCAACAAGTAAACACTATTATTTTAAATGTTCTAAAGGTATTCATAAAAGTGAATTAAAAAATATTCATAGTTTTACTACAGGTAAAGGTAGTCTTGATTGTGCTATATGTAAGTCATTAGGATTTCAATATCCTGATGTGTTTAAAGTATGGTCTGATAGAAATAAAAAATCTCCCTATGAATACACATCATTTTCAAGTAAAAGAGTATGGTGGAAATGTCCAGAAAATAAACATAAGGATTTTAAAAGAAAAATAAGCGAATCAAATAGATATAATTTTCGTTGCCCTGAGTGTAATTACTCTAAGGGAGAAGAAACTATTAGTAACTTTTTGAAAAATAATAATGTTTATTATGAAAGTCAAAAAATATTTGATGGTTTAACAGGTTTAGGTGGAAGTTATCTTTCTTATGATTTTTATTTACCACAATATAATTTACTCATTGAATATCAAGGAGAATTTCACGATGGCAATGGAAACTATTATATAAAGAAAAATCTTAAAAAACAACAAGAACATGACTGTAGAAAGCGTGAGTATGTGAAAAATAACAATATAAGTCTGCTTGAAATTTGGTATTACGATTTTGATAATATTGAAGAAATATTAGAAGAAAAATTATCACTCTTTGAGAGTGATTTTTTACTCTATAAGGAGGATTTATTGTGAATTTAAATTTTGATTTCCAAATGCTATATTTAGGAATTGGACTTTTAGGTTTTGTATGTCTTAATATTTTATTAGGAAGTGTAGATGGATTATTGCAAAAACAGTTTGACAAAGTGAAGTTTTTAAATGGAGTTATTAAAGGTGCGGTGGTAAGTTTCTCATTTATTGCGGTATATTTTATAGGTTGTCTCTTACCAGAAATTGCAATCAATATTGATGGTCAAGAGCTTACTATTCTTATGGCAGTAAAATTGATTTTAACTGGCGGGGTAGTTTATTATGCAAAAGAAGTTATTGTTGGGAAATTAATTCCGTTTGTAGGTGCTAAATTTAATGCTTAAAATACAATAATTATAAGGGTAATATTCGGCTTAATTGCTGAATATTACCCTATTTTTTTCTTTAAAAAAATATTTTTACCTCTGCTTGTCCAATTAAGCAACAAGTAAAACTTCTATACTAATTTCTTCATAATATTGCACTGCTCCTCTATCTATTTTATATCTATGTTTAATATCCATTATGGGTACATAATTTCTACTATTGACCCTCTTTGGGTATTTAGACATAGGAACTGCTATATTATCCCCTGTAAATAATTCAAATACTATTTTATCTTTATGCTTAATTGCTTTTATAATATAATTGTCTACTATTTTATCAATTTCTTTCAAATCATTGTATTTTTCAATAATTATATTATAAAAGTTACTTAGATTGTTAATTTGCTCTTGTATCTTTTTTGTTTTTGTAATTAATAAATCGTATTTCTCTCTTAGTAAATTTTCCTCATTATTTAAGGATAGATTTTTATTATTAAAACTTTCTTTAGTTAAATTACTATCCATATATAGTTCAAGAAGTTTTTCTCTTTTTATTTGTATTTTATTTATTTGTTGTTCAATTTTTCTAGTTTCTTGCTCATAATTTTTGTTGCTAGAGACTTTCATTAATAATCTATTTAACTCATCAAATAAACTATTTTTATTATGTTTTTCCTTTAATTTTTCAATAACTACATTTAAAGAATCTTCTAAAACATCTTCCCTAATATATCCTGTATTTTCACACCCCTTTTTTCCCTTGTCATGTGTTGTGGTGCAAATCCATATAGGTCTTTCACTTCCATCTTTATTTGATAATGTTTTTCTTCTAAATTTATCTCCACAGATACCACATACCAATTTACCTCCCCAACAATGTTTTGTATAACCGATACCATTATTACTTTTGACTCTTCTTTTTTTTAATATCTGTTGGGCTTTTTCCCATAAAGCACGATCTATTATAGCTTCATGATTATTCTTAATAATAATAAAATCAATTTCTCCTTTATTTTGTTTTTGAATTTGCTCTAAAAAATCTTCAGTATAATATTTTCTTTGCTTTAAATCACCACAATATTTTTCATTTTCAATTATTCTCCTAATAGAAGTATGGTTTAATTTACCACCTGTTTTCCCTTTAGTAACACCTAATTCTTCTTTTAATCTTTTTACAATTCCATGCAAACTTTCTTTTTCATTAACATACCAATCAAATATTCTTCTTATTATTTTTGCTTCTTCTTCATTGATAAATAGTTTTTTATCTTTAATATCATATCCTAAAATTCTATTAGCACCATAAACAACACCATTTTTCATTGCTCTTAAATGTCCAAATTTAACGTTTTCTGATATTCTTCTGCTTTCGTCTTGTGCTAAAGTAGACATAATTGAAAGCCTTAATTCAGCATCTGTGTCATTAATTGTATGAATATTATCAGAGGCGAAATAAACAGCGACACCTATTTTTTTAAGTTCTCTAACGTATTGAATAGAGTCAACTATATTTCTTGCCCACCTAGTAACAGACTTTGTAATTATCAAATCAAATTTACCTATTTTTGCATCTTCAACCATTTGTAAAAATCCATCTCTTTTTTTTGCAGAAGTACCTGTAATTCCTTCATCATAATACATGCCAGCATATTCCCATTCAGGATTATTTTTAATAAATTCTTCCCAATGTTGTTTTTGGTTTTTTAATGAGTTTATTTGGTCTTCGTGATCAGTGGAAATTCTCGAATATGCAACTACACGTGTTTTCAATTTGTTATCCTCCTTAATACCCTTTTCAGATAACACTATTATATCACAAAAAAGGATATTATAAAATTAACTACCTAAAATTAGGTAGTTAAATATGTTTTCTCAATTTCTTTTATGGCTGTTTTAAATTGATGTTCATTTATAACATTTTCCTTAAAAAGTTGTTTTAAAATACAATATCCAAAAGTATAATGTAATTTATTTTGTTCAATATTTCCCATATATATACCTTTCTTAATATTTTAATTAACAATCTACTCAATAATATGAATATTATGGTTTGTCCTATTACTAATATTTTAAAAATTACCTTGATTAAACATATTACACAGCAGTTCAATTACATCTTCTAGTGTTTCACATTGATGCGATATACAGTAATTAATATGTGGTGACCAATGTCTTTTGCCAAAAGCAATTACTGGTTTTCTTAATTCTTTAAATCTAACCAATTCATATATCGAACCTGGCGAATAATCAATATCATCTAAATTAACAACTGCAATATCGCATTTATTTATATAGTAATCATTTTGATCTACAACAATTTTTGGATTATATGTATGGTTAGTTTCGTTTATAAAATTCAAAGCAGGATTAAATACTTTTATATTAGCATTTTCTGCCCAGTCAGATAAATCATTTCTCCACTTTAAACCCTTATAAAATTCATTATTTTTATAGTAATAGGTCAATGCTCCGATAGTATAAATAAACATCAAATACTCCCTTCCCTTATCCACTTTAAAAACTTATTAACTTCCTTTTCTAAGCAATCCAAACCGCTTTCCGAATTAATAACATAGTCAAACTCATAGCTATCTAATTCAGTTTCAGATATATGATTTTGTTGTTCTAATGTAAGTGGACTTTGAAAATTAAGTCTATTAACACGAAGATTGATAGTGTTGAAACCTATCCATCTCTCTAGTTCATTGGCGAATCTACAATCATCTACAATTACATAATCCCATTCATCAGGGAACATAGATATTACCCCTATGATAAAATCAACCCAGTAATTAGGTTTTTGTTTTCTAATTATATCTGTCCCAATTCGTTGCCATAGTGTACGATTTGCTTCATTCTTTTGCCCATCACCATCAAAAAATTTTTCACAAATATGCTTTACTAAGCTACCGTACGATGCAATTAATGTTTTATTGCCTTTTAATTCAAGTTTGTTTTTAAGTATTTTTGCAGTTTGCGTTTTACCGTTACGTGCTTTGCCTGATATTAATATTATATTAATATTTTATTCCTCCTTTGCTAAACATAATTCTTTAAACAT
>CAZEYH010000166.1:0-4687 GCA_964515895.1 uncultured Clostridiaceae bacterium
TATATTAATGATAGTGCTTATGAAAAGGCATACGATTTGCTCGATGAAAAAGTCAAATTTAACGCTTTCAAAAAAATATTTACACAATTATTTGGGGAAGTAGAGGTTAATATAGAAATAAATAAAGCTGATATTGATATAGAATATTTTGCATTCTTTATGGAAACTACAGGTATGTTTAAAAATGATGAAATTGATAAGATTATATTGGAAGAAATCAATAATAATGTTTCTAAAATATATTATTACCATACTATGATAATAGCAGCGAATGGAACAGATCAGGAGACCACTATGCCAATGGTTGCTACTCTGAACAAAACAGCAAAGGGGTGGAAAATAGCAGCTTTTGATGATGGAGACGCAAACGCTAGGCCGTTTAAATAAAAGAAGGTACTCGAAATGAAGCTGTAATAAACAAATGGAGGCTTGTTTATGACAAAAAATGAAATTATTCATATTATAATAAACAGAATAGTTGATAATATAAATCCAAAATCAATTATTTTATTTGGTTCACAGGCCAAAGGTCTTGAAAATGCGAATTCCGATATAGATCTACTGGTAGTCTGGGACGAAAAAGGAGATTTACCCAATGTTAAGAGACGTATTATACTACGAAAGATAATAGGTATTGTTGATAGCCCTTTAGATCTTCTAACTTGTACTTCGGATGAACTTGCAAAAGCGTTAGAGGATGATAATTCTTTCACATCCAGAATTATTAGGGAAGGAGAGCTTATATATGGCAGATTCAACTGATTATACAAAATGGTTAGAAAGAGCCAATCAAGATTTTAGACTTATTGAGATTATAAATAGAGGGGGAATTATAGGACTTGAAGACTCGTTTTGTTATATATGTCATCAATGTGCTGAGAAACTTTTAAAGGCGTTTATTATAAAACATGAAAAAACTGCACCTAAATCCCATGATTTATTATTTTTATTAGGAAAGTGCAAAAGATATGATAATAGATTAATAGAGCTTACTAATTCTCTCACTGCTTTAAATGAATATTCAATTTCCGCTAGGTATCCAATCGATTTTGATGATAACCGGACGATTGAAGATGCTAAAGAATCATATGATTGTATATGCAAAGTTAAACATATCTTATGTTTGCTTTTTCAGTAACATATAAAAGATAGTCAAGAGTGTATAATTAAATGCGTAAATGTGGTCATATTAAATATTTGTAAAATTAAAGCTTGTATCAAGATTTGTAGAATATATCAATACCTCATCGTTCTAATTGATATATAACTTACTAATGTTAAACCGACAGCAAGAGTCAGAAGGATAACTGCCGGTGCTGTTGCGAATATGCTGCTTATTGTTGCTGATAAAGTTTTATCGGAGATCTGTTGCCCATATCTACTGAATAAATCTAGCGCCAGACCTTGAGGTGTGAAAAGAGATATGGTTTTCACAATTCCCCCCATATCAGTAAAGTTCCAGAAACACCCTCCTATGAATCCTGTGATTATGGAGAAAAGAGGAGCTCCCGTCTGTAGTTGTATCCTTGTTTTTAAAATTGATGAGACAAACAGGCTTATTCCTATTACACATAAAAGATATATAAAGATTATTATAATGCTGCTTGTTCTCGTAAATATATCTACTCCAAAAAAAATGCTGCATATGGTTGAAAATAGCACTACCTGTAAAATTCCTATTATGAGCAGCGATAGAATATTTCCTGCAAAAAGAGCAGTAAGAGCTCCGGGTCCGGAAATTATCCGCTTTAATGTACCGTTTTCTTTTTCATCTACCAGCCAGCTTGAATTAAACATTATAAGAAACATTATAAAAGCTATAAGCATTCCAAAAGCAGAAGATGAAATTGTACTATCTTGAAAGGTATTTTTTTCAGATTCAACTGTACCGATTGTGCCTTCATGAATTTCTTCAAATTCCAATTTCATGGGAGGTTCCGGCTCCCACAGCGAATCTGTATGTTCCCATGCTTCATTCCATATTTGCTCTTTTTCATCGGACTGTGTTTCAGATGGCAGTTTATTCAGCTTTACATACTCATTTATAACCCAATCTGCAGCATCCGTATTCAACATAATTCTTGCCACTTCACTCCCTATAATTTCTTTAATTATTTCCTGGGAAATAGAGGAAGGGTGTGCAATCTGCTCAATAATACCCTTGGTTTCACCTGAAAGGATATTTTCCTTAAAACCTTCTTTAATAATAAATGCACTTTCAACTTTGTAATCTTTTACAAGTTTTATTGTTTTATTTTCATCGGTTTGAAATATTTTAAAGCCTTTTTTCTCTTTTACTCTTTCTAGTATCATATTTGAATAGTCTGTATTATCAAGGTCGCATATAGCTACCGGAATCTCATTATATTTTTCAAACCTCAGAGCATAACCTGTAATCAGAGTTAGAAAAAGCGGTATTACTGTCATTGCAATTAAAAAGCTTTTATCTGAAAATAGTATTTTTAATTTATATTTTAATACTGTTATAACCTTAAACATGCTACCTCCTATTATTTTCTTTTAATCGAACCAGTTTTAAAAAAGGAACTGAAAGTCCCAGATAAACCAGTCCCATTACTGCAAGAACACAAACATCAATATAAAATGCTGAAGTTAATCTGCCGGAGAATATTTCCAGAAAACCATGAACAGCCCATCTATTAATAGTAATGTAACTTAAATATTTAACACTGTCGGGTAATGCAGTAAGAGGGTAGATACTTCCTCCTACAGCAGCCATAAGAAGAGTACCAAGGCTTCCTGCAAGATCTGCTGCAACAGGTGTAGGCGATACAGTTGCAATGAAAACCGCACATGCTGATACTGTAAATACAGTCATTATAAACATAATTAACATATATAGGAATGATCCTCTCAAGTATATGTTAAAAATAAGTGCTCCGGGAATTACAACCGATAAAAACTGCAGCAATGACAGTATAAATACAGTTACAAATCTTGCTATAATGAACTCAATATCTTTTAACGGTGATATATTTAGTCTGGTGCTTATCCCTAGTTGCTTTTCTCCAGCGGTAAATTTTATCCCCATAATACCACCAAACATTATAAATACAACTAATAAAGCAGCTGTAAAATATTCATATTTAGTAACTTCAGGTATATATGATATTTTTTTTGATACAAAAGCTTCATTCCTTGAAAGTGCTTTTAAAGAGAATTTTGTTATAGTTTCAGGATATTTTTTTTCATAAAATTCGTCTGAAGAAGCTACTTTTGCATAATATACATATGCTGTCATAATTCCGTTTTGGGAAGCGGATATAAGGTCTGCATAACTCTGCATGTAATTCTTAATAAAATTCGCGATAAGAGGTTTGCTTGAGTCGGTTATAACTTTAAAGGGCTTGTTTTCACCTACAGACATACTATAGACAAAGCCGTCAGGTATTATTATTATCCCTTCCGCTTCACCTTTTTCAAGCAACTTCAATGCTGTATCTTCATTTGTTTTAATGAAATTAACTAGGTTTCCGGAATCTTCTGATGAAATATCATCAATTCCTTCTTGACTCAAAAACTGATTTATAAGCATTCGAGACTCTAATGTATTTTCCTTGTCAACTATAGCTATATTAAAAGAATCAATAAATTTATTACCTTCAAGAAGGGGAGACAGGGAAAGTATAAAAAGGCTGACAAATGCAAAAGGAAGGCCGAAGAATAGAACAACTGCTTTCCAATCCGAGAAAAAAAGTTTCATATCATTTTTGATTACAAGGAATATTCTTCTCATAAGCATCCCCCCAATCTTCCTCAATCTTCCGATGTAAAAGCATTTATAAGGTACTGGTTTGTTAAAAGAAACTTTGCTGCTGAAAATTGAATTTCAGTTTTCACTGTTTCAATCCCATCTTCCGTAATGGATTTTATATCAATAGCAGTATCTTCATTAATTTCCGGCAGAGCAAAATCAATGCCATATCTGTCTTCTCTTTTTACGTCAATGAGCATATTTCTTTTTTCAATACCTAATTTCATGCAAGTTAAATCTATGTCCAGAATGTAATTTGTATTTAAAGTTTTCTTTTTATTATCTTCACTTGATGTTTTTGTCGTATTAATTGCGGCTTTAAAATCCGGCCAAATATTATTTACGCAGTTTATATAAATAAAATTTCTGCTGGCTTCCTCCTGCCGTATTATTTCTATTTCAATTACTGCATTACTATTGTCTGTACCCAAAGAGTTTTCACTCTTACTCTCACTGGATTCTTGTTCTATGACTAGCCTTGTAAAAAACTGACCGGCATGAAGGCTAAACATTCTTTTAGATTCGCCTTCCATCTTATTTGCAAAGGATATTTTTCGATCTACTATATTACCGCTTTTATCAACCGTTAGAGTCATATTGAAACCTTCAGGAAAGGATGAATATTTTATTATATTTAGTAAATCCTGCTTAAGTATGTTGATATCTTCATATTTTTTTGCCTGGTTATATGCAGCTTCAAGGTCTTTTGAAAGGTCAAAATATCCTGCATCTTTTAACATCTCACAGACCGTATATGTTTTACCCAATGTAATATCAAAAAGCCTTTTATCGCTGCACAACATATCTATGGTTTTTTCAGCAACTGCCTTAAATTCATCTTCGTTAAGCTTTATAGTAAATACATCATATTTACCTGATTTAGATCTATTATTTGATGATTCTTGAGACTGA
>CAZEYH010000166.1:4787-6082 GCA_964515895.1 uncultured Clostridiaceae bacterium
ACAGGAATTTGCAGACCCATAATATTTTTGTCCAGAAAAGTATTTATATCCAGGAAGCTTTGTCCTTCGAGCAAAAAAGACAGAGAACCTGTTTGAATATCATTTTTCAGGTCGTACCTGGAATTTAACACCAATTTACTGCTGTTAATCACATCTATTGCCTGTTCCGGAATGTTTAAGCCCTGATTGCCACCGCTGCCTAGGTTAGACAGTTTTACTGATATTTCATGTCTTGTACGAGAAGGTTGTTCTCTTAGCGGCTTAGTTTTAGCCATACTATCATTTTGCTTTTTAATAATATCGCTCATGAAATTGACAAAATTTTTCGTTTCAATTTCGAAATATAGGTCTTTTACATTTTTATTTTTTCCTACCGAAATAAATATAATGACAGCTATAACTGCAATAACTAAAATGGCAGCAGTTAAAATATATAGATTTCTGTTTTTTATAGGTCCTGTACCTTTTGATCTCCTTTTCCATGTATTCGCTCCTGATTTCCGTGCTTTGCCTGCACTATGTCCCATACTTGTTTCCACGTTTGTCATTTATTATTTCACACCTCCACTAAATTCAAAAGAGTTGAATTCTGTGCTAAATTTCGAATCATGAGATAATATAACACCAAGAACTACATCCTTGAGCTTTTTACTTCCTGCTTCTTTTTTTAAATTATCTATAGAGTCACACTTTAGAATTTTACCTTCATTCATTATAGCGATTCTATCACATACCATTTCCATTTCTTCAATATCATGACTTGTATAAACGATAGTCCTGCCTTCATGTTTCAAGTTCCTGATAGCATCTATAATGTAATATCTTGATATAATATCTACCCCTACAGTAGGCTCATCCATTATTAGGATGGTTGGATGATGTAGAAGGGCAACAGCTATGTTAATGCGTCTTTTCATTCCTCCTGAATATTCCTCCACCTTATCATGAGCCCTATCCTTCATAGCTACAACTGATAAAACTTCATCGATTCGCTCATTGAGTTTTTTTCCACGAAGGCCGTAAAGGCTTCCCCAAAATTTCATGTTATCGTAACCTGTAAGAGTTGGGTATAAAGCTATATCTTGTGGTACAAATCCGATCATTTGACGAATAGCTGCCGCTTCAGTCAATATGCTATATCCATTAATAATAATATCACCTTCATCAGGTTTTATCAATGTTGTGAGCATTGAAACAAGAGTGGATTTTCCTGCACCATTTGGACCCACCAGACCAAAGATTTCATCCTTGGAAATTTCCAAGGTGACATTATTGACGGCAATATTTTTATTAAA
>CAZEYH010000167.1:0-6070 GCA_964515895.1 uncultured Clostridiaceae bacterium
AGATTACTACTAATTATATTTGTATTAGTATATATACCTTCTCTTATTTACTGGTTTTATGGAAATACTATAGCAACAGATATCGTCCATACAGGAGTTATTGAAGATTCAATGAATATAAATGCTTTGTTGGTACGTGATGAAACAGTTTTAAAAGCACCTTTCAGCGGGGAATATATACCTCAGGTGGACGAGGGAGATAAGGTTGCTGCATATTCCACAGTTGCAACAGTTCTTGACAGTTCATCCTCAAGATTGCTTGATGAGATAAATGAAATAAATAAGAAAATTCTTGCTACACAAAAAGAGAAAAGTAAAAGTAAGGAGATATTTAATCAGGATATTACAAAGATAGAAAATGAAATTGGACTTAAAGTAGCAATGATAGCCCATGAGGTGAATAATAATAGATTTAACAGGATAAAACAGATAAGGTATGAAATAGATGGTTTGATTGAGAAAAAGGCGGAAATAATAGGGAATGATGGATCAGATGATGTTTATATTAAATCTTTAAAAGAGCAAAAAAATAAATTGATGAATGATATAAACACAAGTATGTTAGAAAAGAAATCTGATTCTTCAGGAATGGTATCCTATATTATTGATGGATATGAAAGCATATTGACTCCAAAAGCTATTGACCGGTTGACACCTGAAATTTTTGAAAGTATACTTTCAGAAGAAGTTATAGAGAGAGATTTAAGTAATAGGAAAGTGGAAGCAGATAAACCTTATGCAAAAACAATAAATGATTTTCAATATCAGATCATTGTATGTCTTAAATCAGACTCAAGTGATTTCTTTGAAACAGGAAAAAGGGTGTCTATAAGAATTAATGACATAAACAAACAAATAAAGTGCACTGTTGCATTTGTATCTGAAGAATATGAAGGCAAACAGATAATTTCAATAGCTGCCGATAAATACATAGGAGAGTTGTCAGGAGTGAGAAGAATTAATATTGATTTAATTAAATTTTCTTACGAGGGCCTAATGGTACCTTTAAGGTGTCTTAGGAATATAAGTACTAATACTATGACAGCAGAGCTTGTACTATTGAAAGGAGATATAGCAAGTGTAAGAGAAGTAAAGATAATAGGTAAAAATAATGAATATGCAATAGTTGAAGCTGTAGATAAATCTAATAAAGGAATATACCTTTATGATACTTATATAGTAAATCCACAGAATATTCAAGACGGTCAGGTGATAAACTAATAATGAATAATATTACTCATAGTGTGAATCAGAATAATATAAGGGAAAATATAGATAATATTAGAATGAGAGTTGAAAAAGCAGCTCTCAAGGCAGGAAGAAAACCTGAAGAAATAAAAATAATAGCAGTTACAAAGAATATGCCCCCTGACAAGATAATTAAAGCAATAGATGCAGGACTTGTTGATTTAGGTGAAAGTCGAGTACAGGAATTTCAGGACAAAATTAATTATATTAATGATTTAAACAAGAATGTAAATTGGCATATGATAGGTCATTTGCAAAGGAATAAAGTTAAATATTTAATCAATAGTGTATATATGATTCACTCTTTAGATAGCATAGAACTTGCTAGAGAAATAGATAAAAGAGCCCAAAAAGCTAATAGAAGAATTGATGTACTTGTACAGGTTAATATTGCAGAAGAAGAATCCAAATATGGAATAT
Source organism: uncultured Clostridiaceae bacterium (assembly GCA_964515895.1). Classification (GTDB taxonomy): domain Bacteria; phylum Bacillota; class Clostridia; order Acetivibrionales; family DUMC01; genus CAZEYH01. The sequence goes on from CAZEYH010000167.1 coordinate 1,669, forward strand.
TTGCAGATCAGGTTATGGATTTTATTGTAGGGTTAAGTAAATTGGAAAATATTAATGTTAAGGGGCTTATGACTATAGCTCCACTTGTTAAAAATCCTGAAGATGTAAGATTTGTTTTTAGACGGCTTAGGAAAATATTTATTGACATAAGTAGGGAAAACATTGATAATATAGATATGGATTACCTATCTATGGGAATGAGTAATGATTTTGAGGTTGCAATTGAAGAAGGAGCAAACATTGTAAGGATAGGTACTGCAATATTTGGAAAGCGATATTAGACCAATAACTGTGATAGACCTACAGCTATGATAAATCTATAATCAAGGTTCATTACAAATGAAAAGAAGGGAGTATACATTATGGCAAACTTATTTGATAAGGTGTTAAATTTTGTAGGTTGGGAAACTGAAGAGGAATACGAAGATGAGTATGAACCAATGGAACAGGCTGAAGATGATGTAGAACAAACACGGTTTTTATTTAACTCAAACAATAGAAAAAAGCAAAGTAAGGTAGTAAATATTCATTCATCTTCGCAGTTCAAAGTCGTTGTTATTCAACCTCAGAATTTTGATGAAGCGCAGAATATTTGCGATCATTTAAAAAGCAAAAAACCTGTTATTGTTAATTTAGACCTGCTTGAAAAAGATTCTGCCCAAAGAGTAGTTGATTTTTTCTGCGGAGCCGTATATGCTTTAGATGGGAGTATATATAAGATATCCGGAACAATATTTTTAATTACACCACATAATGTTGATGTGTTAGGAGATTTTGACAAAGAACTTGAAAACAATGGAGTATTTCCCTGGATGAAATGATGGAGGATTATAATGTCTGGAACAATTTACAGAGCAATAGACTATTTACTAATATTTATACAATATGCAATATTTGCAAGAGTAATTATTTCATGGATACCAATACCAAGAAATAATAAATTTATCAGATTACTGTATCAAATTACAGAGCCTGTACTAGCTCCCTTGAGAGAGATAATAAGTCGATCGGCTATTGGAGGAAACATGATGTTTGATTTTTCTCCTGTTTTGGCTTTTTTAATTATTGGTTTATTAAGAAATATTATTTTTAGATCTTCATTTTTTTAAGGCGATTTTGAGGTGATGCTATATGAATTATACACCAAATGATATACAGAATATAACCTTCAAGAAAACTATCATGGGATATAGCGAGGATGAAGTAAATGAAGTGCTAGATAGGATAATTGAAGACTATAATGCTTACATAAGAGAAAATCTTGAATTAAAAGACAAAGTGGCTGTGTTAAATGACGGTTTACAGCATTACAAAACTATTGAAGATTCTCTGCAGAATGCTCTTCTAGTTGCACAGAAGACAGGAGAAGAAATAAAAAAGAATTCTTACGATAAGGCGGAAAATATTATTAAAGATGCAGAGATAAAAGCTCAAAGAATGATAAGTGATGCTAGTCACGAAGTTATGAAAGTAAAGTTTGAATATGAAGAAATGAGAAAAAAACTTCATGTTTTCAAGTCTAAAGCAGAGGCTCTATTGCTTTCTCAGCTTGAAATTCTAAGGCAAATGTTTGAAGATGGGAAAGATACTTGACACCGAAATAGTATATGTTGTATAATCCAAATTAATTCGATAGTTAATGAGTGTAGAAAAACAATGGAAATGCGATAAAAGAATAATGAAAAACGATGACTGGAAGGAGTAGAAGTCTTTGAACCTTTTAGAGAGCAGGTGATGGTGGAAATCCTGTAGGAGAAGAGCTTTGAAAATCATCCATGAGTTGCTGACTGAAATTACATTATACATGCCATTATATAGTATTAAAACAACAAATACGAATCATATTTATATTTAGTATAAATAACAATATACTTAATAATATACTTAAAGAAATAATAATATTGCGTATGTGTAAGAGTAGGGTAAGCCGGCTAAAACCGTTATAAAATGAAGTGATTATGATCTGTATCTATTATGTAACATAGTCATAATAATTTGGGTGGTACCGCGTGAGATTTTGCCCTCTCGTCCCTTAATCAGGATGAGAGGGCTTTTTAGTGCATATAATAATTAAAACAATATTGAAATTGTTGCTCATTTTGAAAACCTATTTTAGGGTAAAAGAGTACAATGTTTTGAAGAACAATATGTTTTTGATATTTGATAATAGATTTAGAGTAATATTTAAAGGAGGCATTTTAGTTGTATAAAAAAGTATCAACAAGTTTAAATTTTGTTGAAAGAGAAAAAAAAGTTTTAGAATTTTGGAAAGAAAATGAAATATTCGAGAAAAGCATTGAAATGAGGAAATACGGTTCCACATTTACCTTTTATGATGGACCTCCTACTGCTAATGGCAAACCCCATATAGGACATATACTTACCAGGGTAATAAAGGATATTATACCAAGATACAAAACCATGAAAGGCTATAAGGTATTGAGAAAGGCCGGATGGGATACTCATGGACTACCTGTTGAGCTGGAAGTTGAAAAATTGCTTGGTATAAATGGTAAACCTGAAATAGAGAAGTATGGGATAGAGCCGTTTATTCAAAAGTGTAAGGAAAGCGTATGGAAATACGAAAAAGAATGGAGAAAAATGAGTGACAGAGTAGGTTTCTGGGCTGATATGGATAACCCCTATGTAACCTACCATAACAGTTATATTGAATCGGTGTGGTGGGCATTAAAGCAAATTTGGGATAAGGGACTTATCTATAAAGGACATAAGGTTGTTCCCTATTGTGCCCGTTGTGGCACTTCACTGTCCAGCCATGAAGTGGCTCAAGGGTATAAGGATGTAAAAGAATCATCAGTATATGTAAAGTTTAAGGTTAAAGGAGAGGAAAATGTTTACTTTTTAGCATGGACTACAACCCCATGGACTTTACCATCTAATGTTGGTCTTACAGTGAATCCTTCAGAAACATACGCAAAAGTAAAATGCGGAGAAGAAGTATATATACTTGCCGAAGCCCTTTTGGAAACAGTACTGCCTGAAGAATATGAGATATTGGACAGGAAAATAGGTTCTGATATGGTAGGGATGGGATATGAGCCTTTGTTTGATTTTGCTGAAGTTGACAGGAAGGCATACTTTATAATAGCAGATGATTATGTAACTCTTACCGAGGGTACAGGCATAGTTCATACTGCTCCTGCCTTTGGTGAAGATGATGCCAGAGTAGGACAGAAATATGATTTACCCTTTGTACAGCTAGTGGATGAACAGGGGAAATTTATTGAATCGGTAACTCCATGGAAAGGTGTATTTGTAAAAGATGCAGATCCTGAAATAATTAAAAATCTTGACGGAAGGAACCTGCTTTATAAGACTGCTGAATATGAACACTCATATCCTTTCTGTTGGAGATGTGATACGCCGCTTCTATATTATGCTCGCAACACATGGTATATAAAGACTACTGCTGTTAAAGAAAACATGCTTAAGAATAATAAAAAGATTAACTGGTTGCCTGAAAATATAAGAGACGGCAGGTTCGGCAATTTCTTAGAAAGCAATATAGACTGGGCTTTAAGCCGTGAAAGATATTGGGGTACACCATTACCTATATGGGAGTGTGAATGCGGACACCGCCATATGATTGGCAGTATTGCCGAGTTAAAAGAGATGGGAGAAAATGTACCTGATGATATCGAGCTTCATAAGCCCTATATTGACAATGTTTTGTTAAGGTGCCCAAAATGTGGCACAGGGAAAATGAAGAGAGTGCCGGAAGTTATTGATTGTTGGTTTGATTCAGGAGCAATGCCTTTTGCTCAATGGCACTATCCTTTTGAGAACAAGGAGCTTTTTGATGATAATTTTCCTGCAGATTTTATAAGTGAAGCCCTTGACCAAACTCGTGGCTGGTTCTACACACTGCATGCAATATCAACATTGATATTTGATGAGCCTGCATATAGGAATTGTATCGTTTTAGGGTTGGTTCAAGATAAAGAAGGACAAAAAATGAGTAAGCATAAGGGAAATGTTGTTGATCCGTGGACCGTGCTTGACAAGCAGGGAGCAGATGCAGTCCGCTGGTATTTTTATACCGGAAGTGCTCCATGGCTGCCCAGCCGTTTTTATGATGATGCGGTAAGTGAAGCTCAAAGGAAATTTATGGGCACACTATGGAATACCTATGCTTTTTACATTCTCTATGCTAATATTGACAAGTTTAACCCGGTTGACTACAAACTGGAATACGAGAAGCTTTCAGTTATGGATAAATGGGTTTTATCAAGGCTCCATTCGTTAACAGAGCACGTGGACAGAAATCTTGAAAACTATCGTATTACCGAGTCTGCAAGAGCCATACAGGAATTTACCGATGATTTGAGTAACTGGTATGTAAGAAGAAGCAGAGAACGTTTTTGGCAAGAGGGAATGGAAC
>CAZEYH010000168.1:0-6054 GCA_964515895.1 uncultured Clostridiaceae bacterium
GGATAATGAATTACACACCAACATATGGGTGGTACTATATAGATGCAAATAACAGGACCCCATCCTGGACAGGAGTCAACCACCTGTATAATTTTTTGATAAATAATCTAGGACCCGGACCTATTGCAGAGCAGGTTGATGTAAAAGATATACAAGCCGGAGACATTATTCAGCTATCTTTCGTTGGTAATGGCTTTTTCAACCACTCTCCGGTCGTAGTCTATGCAGGTAGCCCTCCCCAACCGGAAAACATACTTATAGCTACTCATACAGATGATCAGGACTATTATCCATTAATCAACTACAGATGGGTAGATATCAGATTTCTACATATAAAAGGAGTAAGAAAGTAATGACTTTCAATAATTGCCAATGCAGAATTACAGTAATGCAGAATTGTTAATGCAGCATTTTTTATTGCTATTTATATATTGTATAGGCTTATTAAAGCACTACCGGTACAGGGTCAGCTAAGATTATTTCATCTTCTTTAACATAACAATCATAGGAAAGAATATGTACCCCTTTTTCAACAGCATTTAATAAGGCTTTAGAAAAGTCAGGATCCATTTTACTATTAGGAGCAAAATAATCTACACCTTTCATTTGAACTAAAAAGAAGATGAAGGCTAAGTATCCATTTTCTTTAGCAATAATTAATTCTTCAAGATGTTTTGTACCCCGTTGGGTAGGAGCATCAGGGAATAAAGCTACTCCATTAGTTTCCAGAGTAACTCCTTTTACTTCAATAAATCCTTTAGAACCATTACATTCAAAGAAAAGATCAAATCGAGAATGTAGATATGTTTTTTCTCTTAAAATGTTATTAATTGTTTTAAACTCTTTAATTCTTCTATCCTTGATAGCTTCATAAACTATAGAATTTGGTGCTTGGGAATCAATATTTATTATTCTATCACCTTTAATGGCACTTATTAAAGAATATAGTGTTTTTCTATTAGGATTTGCAGATTTTTCTATAAACACTTGAGTACCGGGGATTAAAATTTCTTTGCATCTTCCGGTATTTTTTACATGTATTTTTTCTTCTTTACCATCTATGTTTACAAGAGCAACAAACCTATTTAATCTTTCAATAAAAACAGCACTTTTAATGTTGGAATATTTCAATTTATTTTCTGCTCCTATCAATATTAATTTAATATCAATTTACTAGATTAAAAATTTTCCTAAAAAGTCATTTTGCTAACTAATGTATCTAATCTAGAGTATGTTATCCTGCTTGTTAGAGACATCATGTAAGTTCTTCAAGTTATTATTAAGTTTTACCAAGACATATCATTAAACTTATTATAGGCCTTTAAAATACAATTATATTATATACCAAATTATAAAACAAAATATAGCTAAACAGAATAATAATATAATTGATAATAGAAGGTAGTAAAATTTATTGAAATAAAAAAATTCATCCACTATAAATATGTATTAAACATACATTATGATATAATTAAATACAGCTTCTGAAAGATAAGAGATGATAAAAGACAGGGGTATTTTTTTATGAAAAAGGTAGATGCTAGTCACGGTGTAATATGCAGACTTCCAGAAAATCCAATGGGGTATTTTGGTTGGCCTTCTATAACTAAAATGGATGATGGAACATTGATTGCCGCTAGTTCCGGGCACAGAAAGTATCATGTATGTCCGTGGGGAAAAACAGTTTTACATTTTAGTAAAGATAATGGTAAAACATGGTCTGATTCTATAGTCCTTAATAATTCCCCTATTGACGATAGAGATGCCGGTATTATCAGCCTTGGAGAAAAAAAGCTTCTTGTCTCATGGTTTACAAGTGATACAAGAATATTTTCAGAATATGAGTCAATGAAAAAATCCATGAGTAGAGAAGATTATGAGGCTTTTATTGAAGAAATATCTTCATGGGATGATGAGATGGTACATTCCTATTTAGGTTCGTGGATAAGAATAAGCGAAGATGGGATTAACTGGGGAGCACCAATTTCTGTTCCTGTTACAGCTCCACATGGACCTATTAAACTTGCCAATGGTGACCTTTTGTACTTGGGAAAAGGCAGGAGTACCGGTAAAAAATATCATGCAAGTTTGCAAAAAGGAGCAATAAAATCAGCAATAAGCAAAGATGAAGGTCTTAACTGGGATATAATCGGTGAAGTTCCTATTCCAGAAGATACTGAAACTGCAAATTATCATGAACCGCATGCAGTTGAGCTTCCTTCAGGAAAAATCATAGGAATGATAAGATATCAGCATAGTGAGAATATAAAAAACTATGACAGTTTTACAATGTTTCAGACAGAATCTTATGATGGAGGAAAAACATGGTCTACTGCTAAACCTACAGGAGTTTTAGGTTCACCGCCCCACTTACTAAGACATTCTTCAGGAGTAGTTATTTGCGTTTATGGATATAGAAAGGAACCCTATGGTGAAAGAGCCATGATAAGTTATGATGACTGCAAAACCTGGATTACAGATTATATTTTAAGGGATGATGCCCCTGATAGTGATCTTGGGTATCCTGCTTCGGTTGAACTTGAAGATGGAAGTATTTTCACCTTATATTATCAAAAATATGCTGCAGGTGAGAAGCCTTCCTTGTTGTGGACTAGGTGGGAATTACCGTAAACTTAGCTGAAAGTCCGCGGCTCTAGTCACTGGGATGAAGGTTCATCTCGCAACCCGAAATTAGATACTTGACCTGAAAGATAGGGAAGAAGGTATTAAATATAGAAATTAGTGGAGGTTTTCCATTAATGTAGAGGATTTAAGACAGTTTGTACAATGGGAAAAAGCAGGAGCAAAAATTATGTCGTCAAGTTGTATGAGATACTGTAAAGAGTATGCTCCTTATAGGATGTCAACAAATGATTTAGGGACACTTAGTCTTGTAACAATAACCACGCCTAAAATCTGGGAAAGGTACGGAATCCATGCTTTAGATGGAATAGACATATTGTTCTTCGGGCCCGGAGATTTTAGCCACGGCATAGGTGCTCCCGGTGTATGGGATCACCCCCTAATTGAATCTACAAGAAAGAGAATAGCAGAAGTTGCTGTTGCTAATAACAAATCTGCCGAAACTGTTGGCTCTACAGATAATATGGAACATCTTACCAAATTAGGATATCGTTTCATATCAATATATATTACAGGTGCAAATATCCCGGTTGATGGAGGATATACTGCAAAATAGACTGAAACAGTATAAATCAAAATAAGGCAGCATATAATAATTTATTAGTGGAGGAATATGGAGATGAATTATACACAAATCAACGGACTAAATATCTCAAAGCTCACACTTGGCATTGTTCAGCTAGGAATGGAATACGGAATTGCAAACAAAAGTGGTAAACCGGATATGGAAAAAGCATTAGAAATTCTTCAGACTGCAATAAATAAGGGTATTAATTCTTTTGATACTGCAAATGCTTATGGAAATTCTGAAGAGGTCAGCAGCCTAGTATTAGGAGTAGAAACACCGGATCAAATTTTTGAAAATGCAAAATTAATAGAGGCCCCTTTTATAAGTCCGGAAACAAGGGATGAATTATCGAGAAGCTTTAAATCAATTCCAATATTAAAAATAATGGAAGGACTGAAATGAAGAGAATATATTGTTTTAGCTGATGAAAGCATTCTCGACGGAATAAATGTAGACCAGAAAAAATAAATATAAAGTAATGGCTAGAAAAATGTGCACAATTGCACAAATACACCAAAAATTACAAAAAACGGATTGCAAATATCACATAATGATGATAAACTAAAATTAGTTATACAAGAGTATGTTAATGTTTTAACATTCCTTATGTACTAGTAATCATAGCAAAGTAGCTTAACCTATAATATTAATTTGCAAACTAACCCACAATCTAATCTACATATTAATCTACAAATTAGCTTGCAATCTAATCCTCAGTTTAACTCGCAATTTGATTTTAAAACCTAATTCAAACTAATTTACATCCTGCTCGCATATTTATATATATACTAATCCATAAGAGCTAAAGATTCTCTATTTTAGGGGGTGTTGTATTGGGTATTAAAGTATCAGAATGTATCTGCAAAGAAGAAACTGAAAGGGAGAAATATGCAAGAATTGGTGAAATAATTAACGAGTACAAAGATAAGGAGGGTAGTTTAATTCAAATTCTCCATATGGCCCAGGGAATATACGGCTATCTTCCTATGGAACTCCAGCAGTTTATAGCGGACAAACTGGAGAAACCGCTGTCGGAAGTGTATGGAGTTGTAACCTTTTATTCCTTTTTTGCAACTGAATCTCGAGGGGAGAATACAATCAGGGTTTGCCTCGGAACAGCATGCTATGTTAGGGGCGGAAAGAAGATAATTGAAAAGCTTAAGCAGATTCTTGGCATCGAAGTTGGAGAAACAACGGAAGATGCGAAATTTACTCTTGAGGTTATGCGTTGTATAGGTGCCTGCGGACTTGCACCTGCAATTACAATAAACAATAAGGTTTATAAGCAGGTTAATCCGGATAAGTTGGAGTCCATTATCGAGAAGTATTATTGAAGCAATCATAATATGAAATGAGGTGGGGAAGTATGGGTGAGGAAATTAGTAATAGTAAGAGGTCTGCAGATGACCTTGCGGTCATTAAAGAAAACTATACTGATAATATCGGTAGATACAAGTACAGGGTATTGGTATGCTCCGGGGCAGGATGTATCTCTTCAGATTGCCATGCTGTTAAAGAGGCATTGATTAAATCTTTACAGGAAAACAATATTTTAAATGAAGTACTAGTAACTGAAACAGGGTGTATAGGTACATGCGATTTGGGACCAGTTATACTTGTAATGCCTGAAGGGGTTTTTTATACCAAACTGGACCCTTCTCTTATACCGGACATAGTTACTTCACACTTTTTAAATGGCAAGATTAAAGTAAACAATACATACTATGACAGAAAAAGAGATGAATATATACCATATATTAAAGATATAGGTTATTTTAAAGAGCAGGTTAAAATTGCCTTAAGAAACTGTGGAAATATATCATTTTCATCTATGGCAGAATATATAGCAAATGATGGATATTTCACGCTAGCAAAGGTGCTTGAACAAATGTCTCCTGAAGATGTTATCGACGAAATAAAAAAGTCAGGCTTGAGAGGACGGGGAGGGGGAGGATTTCCCACTTGGATAAAGTTACAGGCCGGCATGAAAGCAGAAGGTAGTATAAAATATATTGTTTGTAATGCAGATGAGGGTGATCCCGGTGCTTTCATGGACAGAAGCATACTCGAAGGTGACCCCCATTCTATTATTGAAGGTATGATTATAGGCGGATATACCATTGGAGCAAACAAAGGATATATATATGTCAGGGCTGAATATCCCCTTGCGGTAGAGAGGCTTGGAACAGCAATAGATAAAGCCCGTGGAGCCGGATTGCTAGGAGAAAACATTCTACAGAGCGGTTTTAATTTCGACCTTGAAATAAGGATAGGTGCAGGTGCTTTTGTATGCGGTGAAGAAACTGCTCTTATGGAATCTATTGAAGGAAGTAGGGGAGAGCCAAGGCAGAAGCCACCTTTTCCGTTTCAAAGAGGACTTTTCGGTAAACCTACTATCATCAGCAATGTTGAAACTTTCGCCAATATTGTTCCAATTATATTAAATGGAAGTGAATGGTATGCAAAATATGGTACAAGTGAGAGTAAGGGTACAAAGGTATTTGCTCTTGCAGGAGATATAAATAATACAGGAATTGTTGAAGTACCTATGGGTGTTACATTGGGTGACATTATTTTCAATATAGGTGGAGGCATTCCTCGGAAGAAGGAGTTTAAAGCTGCGCAAACTGGAGGACCTTCAGGAGGATGTATAACAAGGGAACATTTGAATACTCCTGTTGATTATGATTCTCTTACCAAATTGGGGACTATCATGGGTTCTGGGGGATTAATCAGCATGGACGAGGATACATGTATGGTTGATATGGCCAGATTTTTTATGGAATTTGTTCAGGATGAATCTTGCGGAAAATGTGTTCCCTGCAGGCTTGGAACTAAAAGAA
>CAZEYH010000169.1:0-2379 GCA_964515895.1 uncultured Clostridiaceae bacterium
TTTCTGATGAGCTTGTTCTTTATTTATAAATAAATGTCCGTAGTTTCCTTATTTATCAATTTTCTTTCTCCAATTATTAGTTTTTTAGCTTCCTATACTTATTTTCTTGTTCTTAAATTTTTTTAATCTTTTTAAACTAAATGGAATAACAATTGAAAAAACCATAACTAGCACAAGTTCAACAAGAATTATTAAAATCGGTCCATAAATGCTACCTAGAAAATTTAATGCTCCTCCTGCTGTAAGTGTGACAATAAGCATTATAGCTACTGCTTTTGCAGTATCCTTACTTCCAAGTTCCTTGAATAGAACAGTAAAAGTTGCTACACAAGGAAAATACAGAGTAAGTACTACTACAGCAGTAACCATCTGCATATCACTTAACCTTAATGGTTCAAGCAATGCAATAGCGGCATCCTTTCTAGCCATACCGATAATCAATGCGGCTACCGTTTCTTCTGGAAGACCAAATATACCTTTTACTAATGGAGAAAATAAATTACCTATCCATGATATTACACCAGAAACATATAAAAGATTAATAAGCAATATGCCTCCTAGCACATAGGGAATTGCCTCCTTTAAGAAGCATTTTATCCTCATCCATAACTTTTTCAGTTGAATTTTCATATTTGGAACCCTATATGGGGGAACTTCAAGTAAAAGAGTTGGCGTATCTCCTTTTACAGTTTGATTAAGGAGTATTCCTAATATTGCCCATACAGTGAGTAATGTCATAAAGGTTAATGCAACATAAATTCCTCCACGTTCTCCAACTGCTCTTACAATCAAGGATGTTTGGGCCATACAGGGAATGGTTGTACATGTTATAATAGCTGTAATAAAACGTTCTCTCCTTGTCTCAAGATTTCTTATTGCCAGTACTCCGGGAACATTACAACCACAAGCTAAAAACATTGGTATTACTGAATAACCATGAAGTCCTATCTTATGTAAAAGCCTATCAAGAATAATTGCAACTCTTGGAAGATAACCTAAATCTTCTAGAAATCCAAAAACAAAATAAAAAATTACTATATATGGTAAAACAATCCCTATAGCTACAAATACCCCAGTTGTTAAAACACCCATTGCTCCTTCATAATCAATTATATTGCCATTTAACTCTCCTATAAGGATAGAATGAATTAGTCCTTTCCCTCCAAGTAATTTACTTATCCATATAATAAAAGGAGTATAAACAACATCAAAAAGCTTGCTTGTATATTCAGATAAAAGCTCACCAACAGTAATAACTATCTTAAATGCAATAAAAAGCGTGGCAAGTGCTATAGGCGGCCCAAACAAAGTATGAATGGATAAATCCTGTAGTTTTTCAACAATAGTGTGATGTCTATGGGAAAGGTTTTGTACTTCAGTTATAATATTACCAATCATCTCCCATCTATGGCTTGAAGTAAGTTTACGAACTTTTCTTGGGTGTGCATTTATACACTTCTCCGGAAGAATATTTAATCCCTCACCTGTAAGCCCATTGGTTGCAATAACAGGAATTTCAAGAATACTCTCTAATTTATTAACATCTATTTCAATTCCTTTATGTTTTGCATCATCCCACATGTTAAGAACTAATACCATTGGCTTACCAAATTCCATTAGTTGAAGTGTAAGATTCAAATTTCTCTCAAGATTAGTTGCATCAACTACATTTACTAGTATATCTCCGGATTTAATCATATCAACTGCAACTTTTTCAGATTCAGCTTTAGGATCAAGTTGGTAGGTACCCGGAACATCTATAATTTCATATTTTTCTTCTTTGTATGTCATGTATCCTTTGGAAAACTCTACTGTTGTTCCAGGATAATTCGATGTGGTAACACTTACACCTGTAAGGTGGCTGAATATAGCGCTTTTACCTACATTAGGATTACCAATAAGAAGAATACTCATACTCACAGTTCTTCCACCTCCACAATAATCCTTGAAGCCATACCATAACCAATGGCAATCTCAGTATTTCCTACAGCAATAATAACAGGTCCACCCCTCATCAGTGAACTTTTCTTTATAATTCCGGCACCTATGCGCACACCAAGTGCTTCAAGTCTTGTTGTCATGCCTCTGCCACCGCTAATGGCATATACAATACCCGATTGACCGTTTTTCATAGATGCCAGTGTAACTTTCTGTGTTTGTAACATGTAATCTACTCCTTTTTTGTTAATGATAATCATTATCAATATGATTGTAAAAAAATGTGGTCATTTCTTCATCTTTTCTAATATTAATAATAAGTTTTAATAAGTTTTCAAATTACATAAAATTTTTAATTAATTTTTCTATACTTTAAAAATATTATGTTGTGCTATTGCCCATAATTATTCTAATACTGTTATTACAATATGTCAATTGTTT
>CAZEYH010000169.1:2479-6042 GCA_964515895.1 uncultured Clostridiaceae bacterium
GTATACTTCTGAAATGTAGCCTGCATCTTTACATGCCATTCAGGACTAATATCATGGGATGTAACAAAAACATTCTGAATTTCAACAGGTATTTCATCAAAATCTTTTATTGTACTCTTCTTTGCTATTCTTTTCATTAATTCATCAGAATAAAAACCTTTCTCAACTGCTAACTCTTTAAATATAGGATTGACTTCAACCAGTTCATCATTATCCATAACATTTCTTATATAACATATTGCAAATATTGGCTCTACCCCGCTGGATACACCAGCTATAATACTTAATGTACCTGTAGGAGCAATAGTAGTTGTTGTAGCATTTCTAATTTTAATACCTTGATCTTTATAAATACTTTTATCGTAAAAAGGAAATACTCCTTTTTTCTCTGCTATCTCCATTGAAGCCTTTTTAGACTCTTCTTTAATAAATCCCATAACTTTTTCAGCAAGGTCAATAGCTTTTTTCGAATTATAGCTTATGTTCATTTTACACAACATATCAGCCCAGCCCATAATTCCAAGACCGATTTTTCTTGTGCCCTTTGTCATACTATCAATTTCTTTAAGTGGATATTTATTTACATCAATCACATTATCCAAGAAATGCACTGCTTTTTTAACTACACTTCTCAACTTGTCAAAATCAACTTCAAAACCCTTTTTTGTCTTTTTCAACATCAAACTCAAGTTTATTGAACCAAGATTACATGCTTCATATGGGAGCAGCGGTTGCTCCCCGCATGGATTAGTAGACTCTATTTCTCCCAGTTCTGGTGTAACATTGTCCTTATTTAACCTATCTAGGAATATAATACCGGGCTCACCATTATTCCACGCATTATCTACTACCATGTCAAATATTTCTCTTGCACTGTCTTGTCCTACAGGTAATTTTGTTTTGGGATCTATTAAGTCATATTTTTCGTTATTTTCAACAGCTTTCATGAATTTTTCAGTTATTCCTACACTGATATTAAAGTTAGTTATATCCTTATTATCCTGTTTGCAGGTTATAAATTCACGAATGTCCGGATGATCTACCCTGAGAATACCCATGTTCGCTCCTCTTCGTGTACCACCCTGTTTTACTGCTTCAGTAGCAGCATTAAAAACTTTCATAAAACTAACCGGTCCACTTGCAACACCACCTGTTGATCTGACAGTAGACCCCTTTGCTCTAAGCCTTGAAAAACTAAATCCCGTACCTCCACCGCTTTTATGTATAAGTGCTGCATTTTTTATAGATTCAAATATCCCTTCCATGGTATCTTCTATTGGCAGAACAAAGCATGCGCTAAGCTGTCCTAAAGGTCTGCCTGCATTCATTAATGTAGGTGAATTGGGGAGGAATTCCAGATTTGACATCATCTCAAAAAATTCATCTTCAATAACCTTTAACTGTGAAGAATCTACATAATCAGTATCAGCTTCAGCAACTGCTTTAGCTACTCTTCTAAACATATCTTTAGGATCTTCTAACAAGTTCCCATTTTCATCTCTTACCAAATATCTTCTCTCCAAAACCTTAATTGCATTTTCAGTAAGATTCATAAATAAGTTTCCCCCTTAAATTAAAAATATTACTACATTTAGTGTTAGTAATTTTATTAAGCACAATATATTGTATTAGTTTTTATCTAACATGTCAATGCAATAATTTACATTTCTACTCTGCAAATTATATAATAAATGATTTCAGTAGGAAAACTCAAATTTTTTCAGAATTTTGGATAAAAATATGTTTAAATTGCCCATTTGTATTTTTATATTGGCAAATCATTAAAACTAAAGTATAATTGAAATTGGTTAATGCTTATACTAATATTATAAATGCATTATCCTTGCATCAGAAACTTGAGTATATTGAAATTGTACTAATTTTTTAGTTTATTTCAGAAGCATTTTGTTTTACTTAAGTTGTTCAAAATACTAAAGATTATTGGAGGCACTATGAATCGTAACATTGCAAAGGTACTAATATTTGTTATATTATTAATATCAATTATAGGAATTTCTATAGCAGGTTGTGTTTATTTTAAGAATCGAGAAGACCGACGTCACAATATAGGAAGTGAACAGGGAAAAACCCAGGATAAAGATTTAAATAGAAGTTCAGATAGTAATACAGAAAATGAAAATAATCTTAAAGATAATACTGATAATATTAATTCTTCAGAAAAAATCGATAGTAATAATGAAAATGCTGCTGATGGTACCTCAAGTACAGTAAATGATTCTGAGAATAAGAATAATGATGATATCAAACCGGGTCCCGGTAACACAAATCTTGATGGCAATAATGGTATCTCGGATACTTTACATATAGAGAAACCTGACACTGTAAAAGCCTTGTATCTAACAGGTTGGACCGCTGGAGACACAACGAGATTAAACTATTTTGTAGAATTAGCAAAAAAAACTGAAATAAATGCTTATGTGGTAGATATAAAAGATGATGACGGACTTGTTGGTTATGAATCTGAATTGCCTGCTGTAAAAGAAATAAAAGCCTGGTTAAAAAAATACAATGTAGATAAAGCAATAAAAACTTTTCATGATAATGGTATTTATGTTATTGGAAGAGTAGTTTGTTTTAAAGATCCTGTTCTTTCCTCAAAAAGGGCCGATCTTGCAGTAAAAAACAGCTCAGGTGGGTTATGGCGGGATAATAATAACATGACTTGGCTGGACCCATATAATCGTGATTCTTGGCCATATCTTTTAGATATCGCCAAAGAAGCTGTCAAAAAAGGATTTGATGAAATACAATTTGATTATATACGTTTTCCTAATGATGGAAATAAAAAGGCCATGAGTTTTAATAATGAGGGAGTAGAGAAATATAATTTAATAAATGAATTTATTTCTTATGCAAAAAAGGAACTTCCTGATGTTATATTATCAGCTGATGTTTTCGGAATTATTTGTGAAAGTCCCAAAGATACTGAAGATATCGGACAATATCTTGAGTTAATAGGTAAAGATATTGAATATATTTCACCAATGGTTTACCCATCTCATTATGCCCTCGGACAAATTGTAAATAATGTTAAGTTTGCTAAACCCGATTTAGAACCTTATGCTGTTGTTTATAACTCATTGCTTAAAGCTAAAAACAGACTTTCTGAAATTGAAAATTATAAAGCTGATATACGGCCTTATTTGCAGGGATTTACAGCTTCGTGGCTACGTAAAGGTAATTATCAGGTATATGGACCCAATCAGATAAGAGAACAAATTAATGCTGTATATGATGCAGGTTTTAAAGAATGGATAATATGGGATCCATCTAATAAATATCCTGAAGATGCCTTTGAAAAAGTTGATTAGATGTGCTAGTGCAGACATAAATAAAAAAAGATAGATAATTAATAATTATCTATCTTTTTTTGGCTCCTCAAGTAGGACTCGAACCTACGACTCTGCGGTTAACAGCCGCATGCTCTACCGACTGAGCTATTGAGGAATAGAATGGATAAAACAGGCTATAACCTGTTTTATCCATTTAAATCTGGCAGAGACTTACTTTCCCAGGACGTTGCCGTCCAAGTATCATCAGCA
>CAZEYH010000170.1:0-1492 GCA_964515895.1 uncultured Clostridiaceae bacterium
ATGAAAAGATGCAATGATATTGAGCGTCTTGATGCTCGAACTGTGCGAAAACTTGTACATAAAATAGAGAAATATAGAGATATTCTGTTTTAGTAAAAATGTGTCAAATGGGGACGTTCCATTTTGATGATATATGAATGTATGGCTAAGATCATCCTGAACAGGTTGTTTGAAAAAAAAATTCAGATGGAGTATAATGTAACATGGGATTAAATTTAAAAATATAAAAAAGCTTAAAGAATTAACAACATACATAGGAGGTTTTGTTAAATGGAATTACGAAAAGATTATACTTATTCTATGGTTGTACCCACCAGCATGGGTGTGCGTATAACACCGGTAAATGGACAACCTGTTTATAGTAGCGATACTTTTATAATGCAGGCTACAAGTGCAGAAACTAATGTGGCAAGCATTTCTTCCTATCTTGGACTTCCGGTTAAAGTATTAACTAAATTTGTGAAAGACAGTCCGATTGCCAGGTTTATAAAGGACAATCTCGCAAGCAGACATATGGACTATGAGGGATTGGATGTACCACAGGAAGGACCATGGGGCTATCGTCACCAGTTCAATATAGCTGATAGTGGCTATGGATCTCGCGGACCAAGAGTGCATAATGATCGTGCAGGTGAGGTTGGTAGGACTCTTAATATTAAGGATTTTGACATCGAAAGAATATTTGTTAAGGAAGGCGTTCAAATTATTCATTTATCAGGATTAATAGCTGCGCTTTCCCACGAGACAAGTGAATTTTGTCTTGAACTTGCAAAATTTGCGAAGAAACATGGAACCAGGATTTCATTTGATCTGAATTATCGTGAGTCTTTTTGGAAGGATAGAGAAAAAGAACTTAGAGATATTTTTACTGAAATAGCAAGTATTTCAGATGTTTTAATAGGAAATGAAGAAGACTACCAGCTCTGTTTAGGAATAAAAGGTCCTGAAGCAGGTGGTGAGGATGTATCAAAAATAGATAGCTTTAAGGAAATGATAAAACGAGTTAAACAAGCATATCCAAATACTTCAGTATTTGCAAACACACTGCGTCAGGTTATAAGCACTAACTGCCACATGTGGGGTGCAATTATGCTAGAGGGTGAAAATTGGCATGTAGTGGAACCACGTGAAATTACTGTTCTTGACCGTATTGGTGGTGGGGATGGCTTTGTCGGTGGTTTGCTCTACGGTATTCTAAGAGATTGGGAACCGGAAAAATGGGTACAGTTCGGATGGGCGACAGGAGCGATGGCAACAACATTCCTTACGGATTACGCTCAACCTGTCGACGAAGAACAAGTCTGGAGCATCTGGGAAGGAAATGCAAGAGTAAAACGTTGAGTACTCTGTATATGAAATCATTAAGAAGCCATTTAATTGAAGATTCAAGGTTCAATTAGGTGGTTTCTTTTTTAAAAGTATAGGAATTTATAAATCTCCTAAAAAGTTTCTATACTGGGGTTTGGAAAGGGGATTCCCCTTCCCGCTTTAA
>CAZEYH010000170.1:1502-6040 GCA_964515895.1 uncultured Clostridiaceae bacterium
GCAGAATCCGTCGAAGGGAACCTAGGGTTCCCTAGCAAACAAGAAAATTCGCATCAATGCTTAAGTCATGAGCGAAGCGAATTTTCTTAATAGTAGTGTATTAGCCGTAGAGAGGTTCTCCGTCCGGCATTTCCTCTCGCCGTGCTAAAATTTTATTTATAATGAGTGAAAACACTGTTGTAGATACAATTCCACCTATAATATCTGCAGCAGGTTCTGCATAAAATGCTCCTTTTGCTCCAAAATAAATAGGTAGGACCAAAGTAAGCATCAAGAATAGTATTTTCCTAAACAATGATAAAGATAGTGAGTATTTATACATTCCAAGTGCTGTCAATCCATCAACGAAAGTATATTGGAATGCTAATGGTATAATTCCGGCTGTAAAGACCTTGATACCCCATACTGATAAATCAATATACTGTTTATTTTGTGTGAATATTCGAACAAAAAACTGTGAAGCAACTTGGGATAAAATAAACATTACAGTAGTGAAAATGATACACAAAGCTAGAATACATTTTTCTCCCTGTTTGATACGACCAATATTTTTAGCTCCATAATTATAACTTAAAATAGATTGTGTCCCGCCTGTTATTCCAATCATTGGCATTGTGATAAGTTGCATGTAACTTTGAACGATTGTTGCACAGGTAATAAGCATATCACCATTTTGCACACCGCCATATTTTTGTAGCACACTATTTAAAACTATAACTATAATACTGTCTGTAGCTATAATTATAAAAGGCGAAAAACCAAAGAGCAGAACTTTTTTCATTATTTTTAATGAGTAATTGCCAAATGTAATTCGAACATATACCCGTTTCCCTAGTAAAAAAACAATGACATATATACAAGATACTGCTTGCGAAATAACTGTTGCAATTGCAGCACCTTTTACACCCATATTGAATTTAAATATGAAGATGGGATCTAAAATAATATTTAAAATTGCCCCGATTAAAATAGTCTTCATTCCGGCTGTTGAGAAGCCTTGACAGATGATAAATTGATTAAGACCCACCGAAAGAATTGCAAACAGTGATCCAAGCGTATATATTGTCAAATATTCATTGGCATAAGGAAATGTATATTCGCTTGCTCCAAACCACATTAATAAGGGTTTCTTAAAGCTTAAAAAAAACACAGTTAATATAACTGAAAGAGCCAAAAGCATAACAAAACAGTTGGATAAGATTTTTTCGGCCCCTTTACGATTTTGTTCCCCCAGCCGAATAGCAAGAAGCGGCGCACCACCAATACCTATTAAAAATGCAAAGGATGATATTAAAGTTACAATTGGCCCACATATACCTGCACCTGCTAATGCTATTTCTCCTACTTTGTCTATATTCCCTATGTATATTCTATCTACAATTCCATATAACACATTCACAAACTGAGCAAACATGGAAGGTATTGCAAGCTTCAATACAAGCTTAATTATATTATCAGTTCCCAAATTGTTTTCTTTTGTCATTTAAATTTTCTCCAAATTGTTTTTCCAACGCAATATTGTACTCCTGCTTGGGACTTACGTCAAGTCTGGTGAAATTTTGAAATTTTGAAATTTCAGCATTAGGATGCACCGGGGTTGGTTCCAGCTGCATCTGTGCCGGATAGGGTGCATTAGTAAAGGTTCTGTTTGCATTTTTGCATTTGAGAAAGTGGTTCAGTTTGTAAGACCATTGAAAAACATGGTTATAGTAAATAAAAACTATTGCCAGCCTATTGACATTACCTCTATTATGATATCTAATTATATTAATGGCTATATTAATTATTTGCCTATATTGATTATCAAATTTTACCAATTACTACAAGCAACACTAGTGAGGAGAATTTATATGAAAAAGCAAAGCAATTATCCTTTATATGAAGTCACACCATTTTCCAGCATTAAAGAAATGCTTTATATTGCGGAGAAAGAAGCAGGCTCAAATATTGCCTTTAAATATAAAGATAAAAGCAATAATGTTATTGAAGTAACTTATAAGCAGTTTCGTGCAGACACGCATTCCCTTGGCAGTGCTTTAACTGCTCTCGGACTTAATAATCTGCATGTATCATGTATTGGAAATAACAGCTACCCGTGGGTGACAGCATATCTTACCATGTTGGGGAGCACCGGAGTATTTGTTCCTATTGACAAGGAACTGCCTTCAGAAGATATTATTAATGTTATAAACCACAGCGACAGTGAAGCAATGTTCTATTCAGGAGAGTATGAAAAAATATTATTTAATAATCTTGACTTGCTTTCCAAAATCAAAGTATTTGTCGGATTTGATCGTATGGAGGATAGTGAGGACGGAAGGTTCCTATCATATAAAAAGTTGCTTAAGAATGGATACTCTATGATTGCTAATGGAGATACATCCTATATCGAACAAAAATCTGATCCTCACGAGTTGAAGCTTCTTGTATATACTTCAGGGACAACCGGGCTTTCTAAAGGGGTTATGCTGTCTGAACATAATTTGGTTTCATGTGTATACTATGGCCTGCAAGTTTCGACAGTGTATGATACCTGTTTGTCAGTGCTTCCATATCATCACACTTATGAAGCTGTTTGCGGCCTATTGGTAGGGCTTCATAAGCATGCTACAATATGTATTAACGAAAAACTGCGTGCTGTATTAAACAATTTGCAACTTTATAAACCCTCATATTTATATCTTGTACCTGCATTTACCGAAGTATTTTATAAAAAAATATGGGCAACGGCAGAGAAAGAGAAAAAAGATAAAGCACTACGAATTTTAATTAAAATAAGCAATTTCTTACGTAAATTTGGTATAGATATGCGCCGTAAATTTTTTGCGTCCATTCATTCGGTTTTTGGAGGCAGGCTTCGTAAAATTGTCTGTGGAGGTGCGCCAATACGCCCTGAAATCGGTGAATTTTTTGATGCTATAGGAATCAACCTTATCAACGGATATGGCATCACTGAGTGCTCGCCCCTTGTTACTGCTAATCGCGATTATTTCAATGATTGGAATACAACCGGTGTAAAACTTCCATGTATTGATATTAAAATTGCTGATATAAATGAAGACGGTATTGGCGAAATCTGTGTTAAGGGTGATACTGTAATGCTGGGTTATTACAAAAATGAAGCTGAAACTGCACGTTGTATGAAGGATGGCTGGTTTTATACCGGGGATTATGGTTATCTTAACGAAAAAGAGCAACTTATTATAACCGGAAGAAAAAAGAATCTGATTGTTTTAGATAATGGAAAGAATGTTTATCCCGAGGAAATTGAAAATTATATCTATTCTATACCTTATGTGAAAGAGGTAATTGTGAAAGGATTAAAGGATGAATCTGGAGGAGAAAAGGCCTTATGTGCCGAGGTATATCTTGATGACGATGAATTAACCGAGATGAAGGTATTAAATCCTATTGAAACACTTAAACGGGATGTAACAGCATTGCTTAGCAAATTGCCTTCTTACAAGCGCATACAAGAATTCATCGTGCGCAGTACTGAATTTGATAAAACAACTTCAAAAAAGATTAAACGCGGTAATTAGCGGGATGCAAGGGAATGAATACCTGAAGGAATATATATATATAGTTGTCAACTGCCCACTATCACCGGAATCGTTATCTACCTAGATATCTAAATTTATAGGAGTAGTTGTAAAACCTTTTATGATAGCTTTTCAAGGAATTTGGATATTAGCTGGTTAATCTATTACCTATACTTGTTATGTTAATCACTTCTGATATTTCGCAAGCATATATTATATAAATAAGAGATTTTTACTAAGCAAAGCAATAATTTCCAATGTACTGGTAGTGTCAAATAAGTAATGAAAACTAATTGCGAGGTGTTAAGAATGAGTTTAAATGACAACCCAATAGTTCAATACAGTTTAAGTCCAAAAACCGCAAAAAATTTGTCTAATAGCACAATATCTGTTCCCATGATGGAAGCGATTACTCCGCGATGGCTTCTTACTTTTCTTCCGTGGGTTTCCGTAGAAGCGGGTGTTTATCGTTTGAATAAGGTAAAAAAATGTAATGAAATAAGGGATGAAGAAGATAATTGCCGCGAAAAACTGCCAGATTTATGTTCATTCCATTTAGGAGAACATGAAATTCCAGAAAGCTTTCCAGATTATGAGGAAAAACCGAGAGAGTATACCTTGAGTTTAGTACAGACAATTTTGAGGGTAAATGGCCAGGTTATAGATATTTTCAATTCACCTATCAACCAGCTCCAACAGCAGATGAGACTTACCATAGAAGCAATGAAAGAACAGCAGGAATGGGAAATTATAAATAACAGGGATTTTGGACTGACCAATTCAGTTGCACCATTCATGAGGATACAATCAAGAAGAGGTACACCTACTCCTGATGATATGGATGAATTGCTTGCAAAGGTATGGAAGAAGCCTGCATTCTTTTTAGCACACCCGAGAGCAATTGCTGCTTTTGGCCGGGAATGTACCCGTAGAGGAGTGCCGCCTGCAACAGTCAATCTCTATGGTTCACCTTTTTTGACTTGGAGAGGGGTTCCC
>CAZEYH010000171.1:0-1758 GCA_964515895.1 uncultured Clostridiaceae bacterium
TTACTGTTTGGTAATTAGAGTTAACTTCCATCAACCTTTCTAATATTTCATCTTTGCTTATTTTTATTGTGTTTGCATCAACAACATAGGATTTTGCCATGCTTTGGACTTGATCTAAAGCATCTATAGCATTTTTTATTGCATTTATATTATTTTCAAAAATTTCAATTATTTTTTTTGTTGATTCTTCATCAGGAATAATTTCTTGGAAGTTCTCCAACTCTTTCGTTATTATATTTTTAAATTCACTACCTATTACATTGTCCTCAACTGTACCTCTTTCGATTGCATTATTCTCAATTAACTTTTTTTCGTTTTCATTGTTTTCAATTTTGTCATTAATACTGTTTATAATCAAATCTTCAAGTCTTTTTATATGGGAACTTATTTTCGAGCCCATATCTTGAAGTTTTTTTGCATACTTTATACCATCTTCATTTGGTTTTATAAAAAGTTCGGTGTGCTCACTCCGGAGATAATTGTATATCTCATTGATTTCCCGGCTTTTTTGAGATATCTGCATGCTAACTAGATAATGTTGTGCTTCCATGATTTCTATCTCAGCTAATATATTTTCTATTTCATGTAGTATATTTTCAAGTTCACTGCCCTCTGAATTATCTTTTAATAGCCGGCTTTTTAATTCTTCTTCTCTTAATAATTCATCTTTAATCGTATCCAAATTCCTCTCTATTTCCTGCAAATATATAATAAGACTATTATATTCTTCTATCAGATCGGCATAATTTAATATTAGCAAATCCCGTACTTCATCCTTGTTAAATTTTTCTACATAATTGATTGTAACTATATGAGTGTCATTATAAGCTGCATTATAAGCTCCATCACCAAGCGTACCGCTTATAATTTTCTTCAAATCCTGCTGGACTTTTTCCAACTCCCCCAATTCTTCATCAATATCCATTTTCTCTAGATATACCTTTGATGCCTTACCGATTTCCTTCAGGATACCTGCTTTCTCAAGAATACCTTCTGTAATTTCTACAGGCACTCTGTATTTCATATACTCTAATATCTGTTTTTTTGTTATATCCGTCCTTGTAAAATTTATAATAGGGGTTACTGAAATTTCTTCTATTCTAAAATCATAAAGGTTAATTGGGCTTATTTTGCTGTTTTTCGACTCCAAATCATTGTTTTCTATCAATAGATTCTTGCTAATATAATCCCTAATATTTTCAGTCAGATTTTCTTTTTCAATATCACCTAGGGAGAAAAGTCCATAGTCATTTTTAAGCCTGCTATTATACACTGCTAAAACTGATCTGCCGGCATTTTCTATAGCTCTTCTTACTTGTGCTTCACCTGCTATTATTCGGGACCCGTCAATAAAAATACCTGTTAAAATCAGAACAGATATGAAAACTATGGATACAAAAATTGATATCTGCCCTCCGGATTTTCCAATGCCTAAAAATTCTAACTTATTGCAGTTTAGCTTCTTAGTACGCACAAAAACCAGTCCTTTAATTATAATTTCTATACTTCTTATTTGTTTTTTTTGTTTATATTTATTTACGTATTTGCTTTCTATCTTTTCTTATATCTCTCTATTTTCTTATACCTATTTCTCTTATATCTCTTGTTTCTCTTATTTATCGTGTTTCTCTTTTGTTTTTACCATTCCTTATCACTTACCACGGTTTCAAAACCGGCAAAAAGTTCTCTAAAACTAGGATAATAGGTTTGCAATTTTTCTCCAGCTTCTATAAAGAAATCTACATTACGGATAAACTC
>CAZEYH010000171.1:1858-6019 GCA_964515895.1 uncultured Clostridiaceae bacterium
TCAAATAAACGCCAGTACAAAGGCACCTCACTGCTTTGGATTTCATCATTACTATAATTCTTACTGAATTTATTAATCATATTCATTGGTTTACCGGTACTTACATCATTATTTACATTATTCCAAACAGCTGATCCTCTTTGTACAGTTAAGTCAGCAATAACTTGAATAGCTGCTATCCTGTAAAGCCTTATTGAAACGTATATAATAAAAAGAACACACAAAAAAAGAAATGGAACTACAATAACTGTTTCAATTGTTATACTACCCTTCATGTTTTTAGCAATTTTTTTGCCATCAATATGTTTATCACAATGCTTCTTGTTTATCATCAACATTATTCACCTGACCTCAATCTCAAATACATTATATGTATATAATGTTATATATTGTTTGTTTTGGATATAATATACCATATTATGGTCGAGATTGCAATACTTTATGTAAATTACTTGTAAAATAATTGAAAGTTTTGACTATATTTATATTTAATTTGAATTATACCGGAATATGTAGGTTGCTATAGTTTTACATGTTTTGTCAAAAACTTCGAAGTCCATCATTTTGTACTAATATAAGGACTATTATAAGAACTATAAGAACGCTTTAATTTTAGGTTTTCATATAAAATCAAAATTACAGTATGTTAAATTAAACTCAAAATTTTATTTTATGATAGTCGTACACACCTGTTACCTTATTCCTATGGCTATAATTAAAGAGAATGACTGTTCTCTCTTTTCTAATAAACATTTCACTTTTTCTGAAATTGCTATTGTATACAATACCATTATCAGCGGCAATAAAATCATCACTATCTATATCAGTGCAAATATCACTACCGGTTCCCGCATTAATACTTATTCTAGTAACAATATCAGTGCTATTTTGGATAAATTCAATTATATCGTACTCAAATATCACAAAATTGGCATATTTTAAAAGATGTTTCGGTACTGCATCTTTGAATTCAGGAAAATATCTTGCTCTGTTTTTATCATCATTTAAAAAATCAAGGCGCTTATCCTTATATCCAGGTTCTATTATTTTTTTTATTCCTTCAGGTAAATTCCCTGAATTGTTAGTAGATGAAAAATCAAACTTCAGCAAATCATTCACAATGCCAAGTTCATGCTTTAATACGATATTTTCTACTGATGATTTTGTTGATGTTATGTTTTTTACAAAATTATAAAATATAGTATATAATTCTCTTGCCGGCAATGCTCTGTCAAGATAGCCTACCTCTAAATTAAATAAATAAAACTCTCTATAAAATTGGAAAGCATCATTGAAGTATTTCGTTATAACATAGTTTAAGGAATTCATGAACCTTCCGGAATTATAATACCTTTCAAATATCTCTTCGATTCCCTTAAATTCCGTCATTTCATCAAAGTTTATATATTTATTATATAGTACTTCATAGGGAGGATATTCCCTAAACTGATATCCATGCTTTTCAATCTGGTTCCGAATCCGGGAACCTTTCAACATTTTAAGGAAACCCAATTGTAGCTGATGTGGCTTCAATTCATAAACTCTGTTAAAAGACTCTTGAATCGAGCTATAACTTTCATATGGTAGTCCGGCAATTAAATCCAGGTGTATATGAATGTTTCCATAAGATTTAAGCCGGCTTACATTTCTAAAAACTTTTTCAATATCAGTTTTTCTTCCTATTTCATTAAGAGTTTCTTCATTAACGGATTGTACTCCTATTTCAAATTGAATAAGACCCTCTTTGGCTTCAGCTAATAGTTCCAGCATTTCATCATCAAAGAGGTCACCTGCGGCTTCAAAGTGAAAACTTGTATCTGTACTGTTATCTATTATAAATCTAATTATTTCTTTAGCTCTTTTCCTGTTGCAATTAAAGGTTCTATCCACAAATTTAACCTGCCTTACTTCCGTATCCATAAGGCAAAATATATCTTGCTTAACTCTCTCCAATGAAAAGTATCTTATTCCATCAAATGTAGATGAAAGACAATATGAGCAGGAAAAAGGACATCCTCTGGAGGCTTCATAATACACTATTTTATTATCTAATGTGCATAACATTTCATCTGTATAAGGAGAAGGCAGTGAGTCGAGGTTATCTATAAGACAGTACTTACCATCATATATTATTTCCCCCTTGTTTCTGTAGCATAACCCTTCAACAGTCTCTATATTGTAGCAAATACTATTGCCGTAAATACCGTCAATACTATCGTTGTTTTCTGTGCTTTCAATATATTCACTTTTTTTACTTATAGTACTACTATAGCTATTTATAATACTACATTGCCGAAGATTTCTTAATAATTGTCTAAAACTTATTTCCCCTTCACCACATATAATATAATCAATACACGGGTTATCCCGCATTATTTCCTCCGGCTCAAAAGACACCTCAGGCCCCCCAAAGATTATTATGCTTTGAGGTAACACTTTCTTTAAATTTGATGCCAATTTTAGAACCTGTGTTATATTCCATATGTAGCAAGAAAACGCAATCACATCCGGTTTCTCCATGAAAATTTTTGCTAGTACCCATTCAATGCTGTCATTTATGGTATACTCCAATACTTTAACTTCACCACAAGCATCTCCACAAGCATATTTAAGATACCAAGGTGCTAGAGAGGAATGTATGTATTTTGAATTTAATGCTACAATTACTGTTTTCATGAAACCCTCCATTAGTCTGTAGTCCATAGTCTATAGTTCATTAGTATGTATTATCACATAATGCAAAAACCTAATACATATGAGGCAATTATATCTCATTTAATAAAATGCTTCAAATGCTTCAATGCTTCTTGAAATGTATATAGAACTTAATCTCTCTGTAATTTACTACTAGGCTTCAACCAATGTTTAATTATTTCATCTAGATAATACCTGAAATCTTTCCTTGCTATATCATTCCATGTTTTTAATTTAGACTCAGCTATAACTCTTCCATCTAGCATAAACTTAATATATCCTGCTTCTATACCTGCAAAAACAGGTGCATCAAAACTCTCGTAAAGCCAAACTTTTTTTTCAAGTCTTTCAAATTCTTCTTCTGTTAATGGATATACTATTTTATCAACTGTCCCTATAGGCACACTTATATCCATACCCTTAACTACAGGTAGATATCCAATGATTTCTCCCGGCTCAAGAAGTGTGTACCTCTTATAATTTTCAAAAGCATAGTCCAGTATTTTTCTGCTACTTTCTGCTCGTTTATATCTGCTAGGACAATTAAGCACCACCGAAATTAGTCTTCTTCCATCTCTTGTAGCTGATGTTACAAGGCATCTCCCTGCTTTTCCTGTGTAACCCGTTTTTACTCCATCAGCTCCCTGATACACATCCAGCATCTCATTGGTGTTATAAAGGTTTCTTCTAGGTATTGTGACTTGTTTTGTAGCAACTATTTTTGAAAAAGTAGGATTTCCTAGAGCATATCTGGTAATTGTAGCAAGATCATATGCAGTAGAGTAGTGGTCCTCCACATCAAGTCCGTGAGGTGATTTAAAATTAGTGTTTCTTGCACCAATCAACTTTGCTTTCTTATTCATAATTTTTAAGAAATTCTCCAAAGTACCCCCTATATGCTCTGCAATAGCTATAGCAGCATCATTTCCAGAACTAATCATAAGTCCATATAATAATTCCTCAAGAGTTAGTTTTTCTCCTTGTTGTAAATCAATAACAGATCCCCATATCTGGGTGGGATTTTTACTTACTGTTACCTCATCATCTAAATTTCCCATTTCTATTGCTAAAATTGCTGTCATTATTTTTGTTGTACTTGCAATAGGACGCTTTGAATAAGCGTTTTTTTCAAACAACACCCTACCTGTTTCTGCATCCATAACTATTGCTGCAGCAGCGTCTATTATCGGCACCTGCTGTAATGATATGCTACAATCATCTATTTCAAAATCATTTATGTTTATAGGCCCTTCTAAATATTCATTTGCCTTGGTTTCATTCAATGGCACAATAGCTGTTATAAATATTAATATCAGTAGAAATATAAAATGTGCTCTTTGTATCATTCTTATCCTATGCATATTTATCACATCCAAATACTTAATATGTTTTACTGTATTCTGAATTCTGCCGATAAAAAACCGAGGCTATCTTTTTTGAAAACAGCCTCAGTCCTTTGTGCATTTT
>CAZEYH010000172.1:0-5995 GCA_964515895.1 uncultured Clostridiaceae bacterium
CACCTTTGAATTTCTCAACATCTCCTCTGGCATTTAAATTGCCATTTTCAGCTTCCTCTGCAAATCTTTGAGCCTCATATATTAATCCCTGTACATTTTCCATCATATCAATAAATGCCGGTGTAAGACGATCATTTTCTGAATACAACCCTGTTTTCTTTATGTTTTCTAGTTCACTAATATCGCCTAATGAGATTTCTTCTATAATATCTTGAATATACACAAGTTTCTTATGTACATCATTTACGTTGTTTGCAAACACAGAAAATTTACCTTTATAGTCTTTTTTCATAAAATAGTCATAATCATTAACTGCCATTCTTTCTAGTACAATGCTCGCTTCATCTAGCACTTCTGAAATAGCCAACACTGATGTATTAATATCCTGTCCTATGTTAGAGTAGGACCCTCTGTATTTCGATACATCCATACGGTAATCCAGATTCCCATCTTTTATTTCATCTGAAAAGGTTTTGGTATCATTCACAAGATTATTAAATGTCTGTTTTATTGTTAACATATATCGGTTTAATCTTTCAAAATTTTCCTTTTCATCTCTTACACTATTATCTTCTACAGAAACCTCCAAATCGATATCGAAATTACCTTCTGATATTTTTTTTAGGTTTCTTTCTAGTCTCTCAATTTCTTTCTTCTGATAATTTATTATTCTACTTTTTCTAAAGAGTCTCATAATATCCCTCCTGTTTTTAATAATGTTTCATTTATTACCGTCAGATCTATGTTATCCGGCTTATGGATTCAACATCATTGTTATCCATAAGTTTCTCACAATCCAGAATCAGTTTGACCCCATTTCCAACTTTCCCTATTGCTTTTATATACTTGTTTTCTATTCCTTTATTTATATTAGGCGGAGGTGCTATATCTTCATCAGCAATAGTCAAAACTTCTGATACGTTATCAACTATTAAGCCTACAAAAATATCCCTCACTTCAACTACAATTATGCATGTCCTATCATTGTATTCCATAGGCTTCTTTTTAAACTTTAACCTTACATCTATTACGGGTATTATCTTACCCCTTAAATTGATAATTCCCTTTACATATTCAGGTGATTGAGGTAATTCAGTTATTGGCTGAATTCCTATTATTTCAATAACAAACTTTATTTCAATTGCATACACTTCCTTACCCAATAAAAATGTTAGAAACTTGCCTTTCTGTGTGTCTTCTACCTCTAATGTTTTATCAATGATCTCTGACACGTTATATCTCCTCCTATTAAAGATTTGCATTCATTATATATTAGTAATATATTGGTAGACTCATAAGCTGTTGATAAGTTCTGCAGTATCAATAATTAGACTAACCCTTCCATCTCCCATAACAGTGCAGCCGGATACACCTCTGACCTTTTTTATATATTTGGGTATTGGCTTCACAACTACCTGTTGTCCTCCTAATAATTCATCAGCAAAAAGGCATATTACCTCGGAACCATTTTCGATGGCAATAATAATTCCCTCTTCTAAATTTGTAGTATCAGGCTGGATATCAAAAAACTCATGCAACCTTAAAACAGAACAACAGTTACCCCTAAACATTATCATCTCGCTGTTTCCGTTCTCGTTGCTTATAACAATTGAATTCTGAACTCTGAAAGATTCTCTTATTGAAGTTATTGGAATAATAAAGACAGATTTGCCTACTCTTACCTTCATTCCATCAATAATAGCTAGGGTTAAAGGAATTTTTATTGAAATCGAAGTGCCCACTCCTAATGAACTGTCAACATGGATAATTCCTCCAACTTCTTCAATGTTTTTATTTACTACATCCATTCCTACTCCTCTGCCGGAAAACTCACTTACTTCTTCCTTTGTAGTGAACCCTGCCTTTAAAATACAAGAATAGATCTCCTGATCTGTAAGTTCATCTTCTGACTTATTTAAAAGTCCCAGTTGTTTAGCTTTTGCCAATATGCTGTTCTTGTCAAGCCCTCTTCCATCGTCTTTTATAATAATCCATACATCGCCTCCCTCGTTTCTTGCTTTTAGGGTAATTTTTCCTATCGGAGATTTACCATTTTTATCTCTTTCCTCAACAGACTCAATACCATGATCCATAGCATTACGTACCAAGTGTATAAGAGGGTCTGACAAATGTTCAATAATGTTTTTATCTACTTCAGTTTCCTCTCCTATAATCTCAAGCTCTACTTCCTTATTAAGCTTTTTTCCCATATCTCTTACAATACGATGCATTTTCTGAAATGTAATAGATATTGGCACCATGCGAACTGACATTATAGCATCCTGCAGTTCGTTAGTTACCTTCTGAAGCTGCCTTGAAGCCTTGTTGAAGCTATTTAAGGGGATTCCTTCCAATTCAGGATTTTGTATTACCATTGATTGTGCAATAACCAGCTCACCCACAAGATCCATAAGTGTATCCAATTTAGACACATTAACACTTATCATACTTTGTTTTACAGTTAACAGGTTGCTATCCTTACTTATTTTATTCTTTTCCTGAATAAAATAATTGCTTTTTGTTGAATCTATTACTTCAAGTTTTATATCTTTCATAAAAAGGGTATTAGATAAAAGAGCTTTAACATCATCAACACATAGATCGGTACTAAATTGAATTTCGAAACCTTTTTTTTGTATAATTTGAGCCGACTCTTGGTTCTCAATAATATCTGATGGATAGTAACTTATGATATCTGCAACTTTTTCTAAATTATGCATTACATTAAAGGCTCTAATGTTTTCCATTTCACAACCATCTTCAAAAAATATCAAGGCTTTATAAATAGTTTTACCGGTTAACTTATGTTCTTCAATATCTTCTTGTACTTCTTGCACGTCTTGTATATCATCTACATCATGTAAATCAAAAGCAATGTCTTTTTTCTTATAATCTGATAAATTACGGTTGTCTTTTTCTTTTTTATTCTTTAACGAGGGAAGGAATTTTTTTATCTTTTGAATAATTGTAGAAGCATCACCATAAGTTTTTTCTCCTGACTGAATTTTACTTATCTCATTTTTTATAAAATCTGTGCTTTCTAACACTATATCTGCGAGAGTTGAATAATTAATATTCGACGGAGGATTTTCTCGTAAATAATAAAATGCGTCTTCTAAAGAGTGGGAAAGAGATGATATATTACTATAACCCATCATACTAGCAGAACCTTTTATTGTATGAATAATCCTAAATATTTCATTAATTTGAGCTTCAATGGCATTTTTTTCCTCACTGTTTAATATAACGTTTTCCAATTGCGATAATAAATCCAGTATTTCAAAAACAAAAAGTTCAAGCATAGAACTTTTGTCAAAACTACTCACTATAATGTTCACCTCCATATTTCTACCGGAAAAGGCAAAATATATGCTGTTTTAACTAGTACAGAGATGTATTGATATCTTGTATTAGTAGCCTCAGTATATATATCGACTAAATTCAACAAAGGTTAACATTATTTTGAAGTTTCTTATATAAATTAGATTCTGCTCTTTAAAAAAGAGTAGATAATATGTGGTATGTTTTCTAGTGAGGATTGTAATTCAATAGCTCCTAATTCATAAGCTGCCTTGGGCATACCATATACTACACTGGACTGTTCATCCTGTCCGGCTGTTCTTGCACCGCTTCGCCTCATATTAAGTAAGCCCTTTGCGCCATCGCAACCCATACCTGTGAGGATAACACCTATAGAATCCTTCCCTGCTTCCTGTGCTACTGAATTAAAAAGGACATCAACAGATGGGCAATGTCCGTTCATTTTCTCACCTTTAAAGCATTCAACTTTAAATGTACTATCGGTTTTACCAGCTTTTTTAATTATCATGTGAAAATCTCCCGGCGCAATCAATACACATCCTTGTTTAACTACATCTCCTGTCTGTGCTTCTTTTACATTAAGTGGAACTAAACTATCAAGCCTTTGTGCATACATCTTAGTAAACACAGGAGGCATATGTTGGACTATCACAATCCCCGGTACATCCTTTGGTAACGACTTTAGTATTGCTAGTATTGCTTCTGTACCACCGGTAGAAGCACCAATTGCAATCAACTTATTTTTCCAATGAATTTTTTCACTATTTTCTGATTTTTTTAAATTCTTTTTCCATTGGGATAAGTTTGCTGTTGAAGCAATTTTAACTTTTATTATTAGTTCATTTATATAACTATCTATATTCTTGCCGGTTCTCATGTCAGCTTTAGTAATGAAATCAACTGCTCCTGCATTTAATGCATCAAAAATACTTTTACTCATCGAACTTATCACTACAACAGGTAAAGGATACTGAGGCATAAGTTTCTGCAAGAATTCTATCCCATTCATTTTTGGCATTTCCAAGTCAAGGGTCATAACATCAGGTCCATATTCAATAATTTTATCACGAGCATCATATGGATCTTTCGCAGTAGCAACTACTTCAATACCTGGATCAGCGGAAATTGCTTTTGATAGAAATCTCCTGTAAACAATTGAATCGTCAACAATAAGCACCTTAACTTTTTTATTAATTTTCATTTGCTTTATTCCTTTCTATAAACCGCAGGCATTACATATTTGAACCTAGTCTTTTCTCTGTTTAGTGATTCTGAATGTCCAATAAATAGAAAACCTCCCGGAACCATAAAATCATAAAACTTACTCACTAGCTCAATCCTTGTTTTTGTATCGAAATATATCATTACATTTCTACAGAAAATAACATGAAACTTTTTTTTGAAAGGAAAACTAGTATTCATTAGGTTAAATAATCTAAAAATAACTTCATTTTTAATTTTATTAATAACAATGCTTTTATCGTTATCAATTTTTTCAAAATAATTAGTTCTCCAGTGTAAAGGAAGAAGTTCAATATCCTTATTACGATACTCTCCTTTTTGGGCAGCTTCTAAAACCTTATTGGAAATATCTGTTGCCAGTATTCTTGTATCCCATAATGGCTTTTTATGTCCATAGTAGTCCTGCATAATCATTGCTAATGTATATGCTTCTTCTCCTGTAGAGCATCCTGCACTCCATATTCGCAAATCCTTGTCATTGACCGTCTCTGTAAGATAAGGTAAAACAGTATCTTTAAAATAATAAAAATGGGCAGGTTCCCGCATAAAGAATGTATGATTGGTGGTAATTTTATTCAACAAAGTTACTGCAGCTTCTCCTGTTTTGTCGGAGATAACATAATTATAGTATTCTAGAAAACTATTAAATCTTTTTTGCAACAGAACATTTTGAAGCCTACCAACAACAAGGGATTTTTTCCTCTTCCCCAATTTTATTCCGTAATTTCTTAGTATGTAATCTGTCAAAAGTTCATATTCTTTATCTGATATGTCAACCATTTTACACCCCTCAATATAAAATGCATCCTATGAAAAAAATGTCTTATTATGTAGTATACTTATTATAATGAAGCATAACTGCTTTGTCTAGTTTTTGCAAGCAATAAAGCAATAACAGTGCTTAAGTAGAAAAAGATTGTGAAATGTACACAACTGAAAATATCAATCATTCATCTTACTAGGAACAAGAAACACATGATGATTTTGTTTTGTTGAACTTATTAAACTGGTGGCATTATGTGAAAATGTCGTTCATTGTTTAATCAATGTGTTATAATATGGTTATAACCTAGAAAGTCACGAAATGACTTTAACACAAGTATCGAAGAAGGGGGAGAAGGCAGTAATAATGGTAAAGCAGATAAAGTTATTTCTTGAATCAACCACAGAAAAAAATCCCCACTATCTTTGGGGGTATAATCTTTACGGGGTGCTGATGCAAAAACTAAATCCCGACTATGCAGAACTTTTTCACAGAGATGGCCAGAAACCTATAAGTCAATATCTAGAGGTTATTAAACATAAGGATAAAACCGCCACGTCTGTATGGACAATAAATTTACTGGGACAGGAAGCCATTGAAGAGGTGTTGCCTATTTTATTAAAGGAAAATAGTTTTATAATAGAGAATCATGTTACTAAATTGAAAGTA
>CAZEYH010000173.1:0-5986 GCA_964515895.1 uncultured Clostridiaceae bacterium
AAAAAGTGACCAAGGATCGGGAACATGTATTGTATACACTTTTTCAGATTATTTAATAAATTTGATATATACATTTTTAGAGTAAAGCACTTGGATTGTGTTACACCTGTTTTTTCTTTACTGATACATATAGAAAGGAAAATTGCTATAATGTGGAGAATAGTACTGGTAAATAAAACTGATTTAGAATTAGAGAAGAAAAAAAGTTAAAGAGTTTTTAAAGACTCTGGAGGTGTAGGTGTGGTTGAGAGCATATCAAAAGGTGAAGTGATTCTCGCGACAGTCGATGATATTCCAGGTTGGATGAAGCTTGTAGATATTGTAAAAGACAATTTTCCTGGATTTGAAAAAGAAAGCTACCTGACAACCCTTAGAAAGAACATAACGCGAAAAACGGCTCTCCCTATATTCGATTATTCGGTTTACACTCCAACAGATTTTTCAAACGGACAGGTTTATCTTGCAGAGATAACTGAGCCTTCGAGTATACCCGATAGTGAGATGAGTGAAGTTGCCTTGTTCGATACATATCCTGAAGAGCTGACATATCCAAAAATATTGGCGTTGTTATTTGAGAAAGTGAAACAATACCCTAGTATTGGAAAACCTGTTAAAGAGAATAATCCTAAATTTCAGGGGGACAGTGAGGGGAGAACCTGAACATATTATTTAAAAAGAATAATCAAAAGAATAATAGTATCAAATAAATTTTTATTGACTTAAAGCATATAATAATATAAAATCAATAACAATACAAAAAAGGCAATGATTGGGAATAGTAAAAGGTGGCAGAAGCTTTCAGAGAGCCGAGGTTGGTGTGACTCGGCAGTTTCATTCCTTTGAACTCACCTATGAGCTGCAGCCCGATAATGTAGGGTGTGCCGGAAATCCTCCGTTAAAAGGATAGATGGTGATAGCCATTAAATGAGTGGATTCTTTGCATTAGGAATCAATTAGAGTGGTACCGCGAACCAGCCTCGTCTCTATACGTATAGAGATGAGGTTTTTTATTTTAAGTAAAGTAAAAAGAAGAGGTGTTAAGTATGAGTTTTAAGACTTACGATCCACAAAGTATCGAAACTAAATGGCTTAAGCGGTGAGAAGAAAATCATGTCCACAAAACAGGAGATGACTTAGCAAAATCAAAGTTCT
The DNA here is from genome assembly GCA_964515895.1 of uncultured Clostridiaceae bacterium. Classification (GTDB taxonomy): domain Bacteria; phylum Bacillota; class Clostridia; order Acetivibrionales; family DUMC01; genus CAZEYH01. The sequence continues at coordinate 1,153 of CAZEYH010000173.1, forward strand.
ACTGCCTTGACATGTTTCCATATCCGTCCGGAGATGGTCTTCATGTGGGTCATTGGCGCGGATATGTACTTAGTGATGTCTGGAGCAGATATAAAAAACTTCAGGGCTTTAACGTACTTCATCCAATGGGATGGGATGCTTTTGGGTTGCCTACTGAAGTGGATGCTTAAAATTACCCAATATGCAGACCGATTGCTTGCAGACCTTGATAAGCTGGATTGGCCGGAAAAAGTCAAAAAAATGCAAACGAATTGGATCGGCAAGAGTGAGGGAGCAGAGATAATATTTCCGTTAGTTGGTATAGATAATAGTTTGAAAGTATTTACGACAAGAGCAGATACGCTTTTCGGGGTAACATATATTGTTCTCGCGCCTGAACATCCCTTAGTTGACACATTAATCAAACCTGAGTATAAAAAAGAAGCTGATGGGTATGTTGCAGAAAGCATGCGTAAGTCAAATATTGAGAGAATGACTCAAATCTCGGGAAAAACAGGAGTTTTTACAGGAAACTATGCCAAAAATCCAATAAACGACGAAGCTGTACCTATCTGGATATCAGACGATATTCTGATGGATTACGGTACCGGTGCAATCATGGCAGTTCCGGCACATGACAATAGAGATTATGAATTCGCTTCAGTATTTAATATACCAGTGAAACAGGTTATTGCAGGTAAATCGCAAGATACTAGCGAATCAACTGAAGAATTGTGTATAGATACCGGTGTACTGATTAACTCTGGATTATACTCAGGAATGAACTCCGAACAAGGGAAAGAGGCCATCATAGATAATCTGCGGAAATCAGGCTATGCAGAGCCGAAGATTAACTATAAACTCAGGGACTGGGTGTTTTCAAGACAGCGCTATTGGGGAGAACCTATACCCATAATACATTGTAAGGATTGTGGTGAAGTACCTGTCCCTGATGAAGATTTACCTGTCAGACTTCCGTATGTTGAAAGGTATGAACCTAGCGGAACAGGGGAATCTCCTTTAGCTTTAATTGAAGATTGGATCAATACACCATGTCCAAGATGTGGTAACCTGGCAAAAAGAGAAACAAACACCATGCCGCAATGGGTAGGTTCATCCTGGTATTTTTTAAGATAAGATTGTATGAAATGTTCATGGGCCCTCCAGAGCAGGATTCCGACTGGAATGACACTGGCATTGAAGGTGTTTACCGATTTCTGACCAAAGTATGGGCCATAGCAATGAAGAGTCTTGAATATAACCCGGTATCTAGACCTGATGTCGTAAAAGAAACGCATAAATTAATTAAAGGAGTTGTAGAACGGCTTGAGAACCAAAAAGTGAATACAGCCTTGGTAGGCTGGCTGGTGTCAGTAATTATCCCGGTAAGAAGAATGGACTCCTATTTTGTTTCAGGAATAGTGGTAGGGGTAGTTTTATGGGCAGGTATGAATCTTATTTTTACTGCTATAGGTATCACTCCTACTTGGTCTGTGGGAGTAGGAAGCTTTATTATAAACCTGATATCTCATGTTGCTTTTGAGATTTCTATCACATACGCTTTGTTAAAGTATAAGGTTAGGGCTGAAACTACGACCTGATAGGCTTGATTAATAATTATTCTGTTTTACAACGACTCCCCAAAAAAGTCATCTGGACGTTGACTCTAAATGATTTTTTTGCATTTTCTCATTTTTTTAACAACATAATTTTGATAGGAAGTACAATAGGATTTATATCTATATTGCATAGGTCTTAACTATAAATCTTTACAAACATTTGGGATTAATAAAGCAAGAGATAATTGTAAATAATAAATAAAATATATGCTTAAATACTGGAGAAGAATTTTATGGAAGGATACATCAGTATATTTTTGAGGTCTGTTATTGCTTTTATTGGACTTCTGTTTCTAACCCATTTGATGGGAAGAAAGCAGTTATCCCAAATAACCTTCTTTGACTATATTGTCGGAATTACTGTTGGATCAATAGCTGCTTCTATTGTTGTCGACAGGTCTATTAGTGTAATTGATGGGGTAATAGCCACTATTGTATGGTGTGTAATGCCTATTATTATTGGATATATAGCAGTAAAAAATTTAACTTTTAGGAGATTTGTTGATGGAGAACCTAAAGTAGTAATACAGAATGGCACCATTATCAATAAAAATATGCTAAAGGAAAAGTATAACATGGGCGACCTGTTGATGCAGCTCAGGGACAAGGGTGTTTTCTATATAACCGAAGTAGAATTTGCCATATTGGAGCCTAATGGTGAGCTGAGTGTTTTGAAAAAGTCTCAATATAATCCTGTAACACCAAAAGATTTAAATATCTCTACCTGTTATAAAGGGCTTATGACTGAATTAATAATAGATGGACGGATTATATCACAGCATCTGCAAATTATAGGTAAAGATACTCAATGGCTGCTTGGTCAATTGAAAAGCAGGAATATTTATAATATTAAGGATGTTGTTCTTGCCGGACTCCAGACAGACGGTCAGTTATATGTTTCAATAAAAAAAGATACAACAGGCACCCATTCAATTTTCTAATATATTATTGGCATCATTCTACCAGATATCGAGGTATTTTATGAAACCCGGTTGGTTAGAATAAGAATATTGTTTTTTATTATATTGAGAGGCAGAGTGTTATGGAAAAAGTGATTCATATTATTAGCGGTGGCCTCCATATACTTGCGGCTATCACATGAATTGGAAGTATGATTTACAATCAATTTGCAGTAACCCCGGCGCTTAATACATTATTGGGCAGTACAAAGACCTATGCAGTGGACGGACTAATAATGAAAAAATTTTCTCCCTTAACATGGATTAGCCTGATAATACTGATATCTGCAGGTTATGCTTTAGAGAGTTGGCCTATAAGGGGCAGATACCGGGCGTAAAAAAGGCAAGCTGGTAATAGTAAAGGTGATTACATGAATTGGAATGATATTTGGAATGGAGCAAAAGAACTGCCCTTTTGGGCTTTTTCTATAAGAGCGGTATTGTTATATATAACACTAATAATTGCTACAAGGTTTATGCGCCAGAGGCAGATTGCCATCCATACTGGGCATAATTACCTGGTAGCGGCAGGAATTGTAAGCCTTGCGGCAGTGAGGATGGTAAACCCGGAAGCTTCTCTTGCGGCAGGCTTGCTTATTGTGGTTTTATATGCTGCAATCAATATTTTCCTGTCATACCTTGATGTTAAATTTCCGCGCTTTATAGACAGGCATGCAACCGTATTGGTAGAAAACGGACAAATAATAAAGAAAAACCTGCTCGATGCTAGAATAACCATAGATAATCTTTTGGGGCAGCTGCGTATTAAAAATATTTTTAGCTTGTCTGAGGTAGAGCTTGCCATTGTTGAGCCGTCAGGAAAGATAAATGTGATTAAAAAGGCTTCCGGACTTCCGGTAACAAGAAAACAGATGAAACTGCCTTTAAAAAATGTCAGTCTTCCTACTGTACTGGTTTATGACGGAAAGGTTCAAAATGAAAATCTCAAAGTGCTTGGACACGATTTAAACTGGCTTGACGACAAGATAAAAACAAAAGGGGTTTTACAGATAAAAGATATATTCCTAGCAGTGCTAGAAGGCGACGGGACATTATATGTGAGCGTTTAAAGGTGGTGATACATTGGAAGGTATTTGGAATTCTGTGGATAAGTTAAGCGCATCAGGTTTTGCGGCCAGAACATTAATTGTAGGAGTTATGCTTTACATTGGAAGCAGATTTCTTCCGCAACGCTCCGGCGGTCAGTATGCAGGATATGATTTTACATTCTTCTGGATGATGGGAGGTCTTCGGTAAAGCAGAAGTGCTTGTGGCTGGAGGGCAATTACAGAAAAAAGTAATGCTGAAGTCACTATTTCTGATTGAACTCTTACTTGCACAGCTCAGGGAAGTCGATGCACCCAATTTAAGCGAAATAGAAACAGCTATACATGAAACCAATGGACGTGTCAGTGTTCTAAAAAAACCTGACCACATGCCCAAATGTCGCAGCAGATAACGGAGCCGAATATGCAGAACATGCTTAAGGGAATGGAAATGGCTGCAAGGAATAATTACAAGTCCATTTCTCAAAAGATGTCCGAAATGGCTATTGTATGACGGGAGGATGCAGAAATGGATAAAATGATGAACATGAACATGCTAAATGATGTACTTTATACCGAAATGATGAACCAGATGCAGTATAACAAATATATGATGGATATACAGAATCCTGAATTAAGACAAATGTTCATGCAGATGAGGGATTCAAAAATGCAGCAGATAGCTCAGCTGCAGCAGGAGATACAAAAAATGATGTCGGGACAATAATATTATCGAGAGCAGGTATAATATCATTGAGAACAAAATGGAAGGCGGTGAGAGTTAAATGGGATGCTGTGATTCTCCAAGAATGCAGGTAAAATGCAGTGTTGAAAATTGTCATTACAATAAAAGTCGCATGTGTCATGCTGAAAATTTGGAAGTAAATGCAATGGGTGACGGTAAGGCAGAAACCAGTGACGGAACCTGCTGTACAACATTCAAAAATGGAAATAAGTAATACGTACTTTATTTTAGGAGCTTAGCTTATTGCCACAAAATACTTTAACGAGGTATTATATGAACAACAATAGAATAATAAGATAATGAATAGCGTTATATTATGCGGGATTATTTAAAATTACCCATAATTACTTCAAGGATGAAAATACCTATAATAACGAATAAAATGAGCAATGCATGGATAAAGCTAAAGAAAGTCAGGCAATCCTGTAGTGAAAAGTCGTAAAACGACTTTCTGGGGAGCAATCATAATATGGAGAATAATACCGA
>CAZEYH010000174.1:0-5979 GCA_964515895.1 uncultured Clostridiaceae bacterium
AAGACTTAAGTAGATTTCTATATGAAAAAACAAAAAGAAAACCTATGATTTTACCTATAATAATGGAAATATAAGAATTTAATTTTTCATCTAGTATTATTAAATTAGGATAGTAAAAACGTTGATATAGCATAAAATAAAAATCAATGATCTGTGTAATTTATTACATAGACCATTGATTTTTGTTACTAATTTTTTTAATTTCGTGCCATGCAGAATTCTGCAGCTGCATCAGCAGCAGAGGCTGCATCAGGCTTATATACATCAGCTCCGATACTTTTGCAGAAATTATCGTTTACAGGAGCGCCACCAACCATTATTGCAACTTTATCTCTTATTCCGGCATTTTTAGCAGCTTCAACTACATTTTTCATTTCACCCATAGTAGTAGTGAGCAATGCAGAACAGGCGATAACTTGAGCTTCATTTTCAATTGCAGCAGAAATAAATTTATCAGCTGGAACGTCAATACCAAGGTCTACAACTTCAAGACCCTTACCTTCCATCATCATTCTTACAAGGTTTTTGCCAATGTCATGAAGGTCACCTTTTACCGTACCTAGAATAACTTTACCTTTTGCTTTTACTCCGCTTGATGCTAAAAGAGGTTTTAAAAGTTCAGAGCCTGCATTCATAGCTCTTGCAGCGATAAGTACATCAGGAACATAAACTTCATTATTCTTGAACTTTTCTCCTATAACGCTCATACCGGATAAAAGCCCTTCTTCAAGAATTTTTTCCACATCGATTCCTTCATCAATAGCTTTTTGAACTAGCTCTTTAACGTTCTTAGCTTTACCTTGCTGTAGGTTCAAAGAAATTTCATTTAAAATATTCATATTAAACGCCTCCTTATTTTATTAAATCAGTCTATAGATTTAATATATTGGAAAATATTTATTTTAATAATTAAGAAAAATTATTGCTGCTTTTGCTCAGTTGCTTGACCTCTAGCTTCCCGATATTTTCCGGGACTTATGCCTACCATTTTCTTAAATACTTTAGAAAAATAACTCTGATCCTCATAACCTACATAGTTAGATATATCCACTAAGGATATTGAGTCGTCTAAAAGTAGTTTTTTGCTCATCTCAATTCTAACCCGATTAAGATAGTTATTAAAATTAGTTTTCATTTCTTCTTTAAAAATTTTACTAAAATATGCTGGGCTAAGATAAACATGAGAGGCTACTTCTTCCAAAGTAATTTTTCTCATATAATTTTTCTTAATATAGTCTATAGCCCTGTAAATTACATCTACATGTTTAACTCCGGTTAAATTAAAAACACAGTCTGTAAATCTCGCCATTATTTTTGATAACCAATAGGTTAATTCTTCAACTGTATTAAAATCGTGAATCTCATTCAAATATTTATGATTTAAGCCAAATATCTGTTTTACATCAGCTCCACCTTCAAGTGCTGCTCTAGAAAGAAGAACGATAAGTTCAAGGATTCTAGCCTTGATTATATTAAAATCTCCTCCAGTTGTAAAGAAAATATGACCAAATATTTCATTAAGTATTTTCTGTGACCCGGCTTTGTCTCCTAGAGAAATAAGTCTTAAAAGATCCCTTTCTTTTTCTATAGGATAATTATTTATTTCTATATCGTTTCCACCCATTGTTTTTATATAGTGAATATATTCTGAAACATTTGCATGATGTTCAATATACTCTCTTTCTTCAATATATTTTGAAGATTGTATATCTGAAATAAAGTTAGCAACCATAAACAAAAGTTCAGACATACTATTTACTATTTCTGTATTTATTATCGGAATATCGCTAATACTTTTTTTTACTAAATCAATATGGTTTTTATTAATATTATTTTTTTTAAAAATATCTTCTATGAGAAATTCTTCCGGATCAACCATTTGAGCCGGTCCCGCTAGCAGAGCACCTTTCATTATACCTTTTATGGTAATGGGCGATGCCCAATGCACAAGTCCCATGGGACAGAAAAAAACGTATTTTCCACCAAATCTTTCTGCTTGATAACTTCCATATAAATGAGCATTTGCACAGCTTTGGGGTCCCTCAAGTATACCCTTTATATTTTTACAAAAGTTGCAATTACTTCTTATGCCACATTTTTCGTAAAGAGTTTGCCCCTTTATATCAATTATCATACACCCAATACCTGTGGAATCACTGTATGCATCTACAGCTGCTATTGCTTGTTTTATGTCAAAACCAGTGTCATCAGTAAAATATGTTGTATTCATTTACTTCACTTTCATCTAAGTAATTTATTACTATACACAATTATATCTGAATAAGTTCAATAGCGTCAAGAAGTCTCTCGCCTCTATAGGCGGGAGACTTCTTGACGTAAATTATAATAGCAACCTTATTTAGTAAGGGATTACAAGACCTCCACTTAATTCCTGAGCAAAGCAAATTTGTTTAAAGTCAATACTAATTTACAATTACTTTATGATAAGTTTTCTTACCTTTGCGTATTAACAGGCTATTATCTGTAAAGTCATTAAAGCTTATCATAAGTTCAGTATCTTCAACTTTAATATCCGATAACCGTATTCCACCCTGATTTATAAGGCGGCGTCCTTCGCTTTTTGAAGATACAAGTTCACATTTGATTAACAGATCTAAAATATTAATGCCGTCTTTCAATTCTTCTTTTGAAACTTCAGTTGATGGCATATAATCTGTATCCGTACCTTTTCCAAACAAAGCTTCAGCAGCTTTATGAGCTTTTTTAGCCTCTTTTTCTCCGTGTATTAATTTTGTTACTTCAAAGGCAAGAACCTTTTTGGCCTCATTTATCTCTTCATCCTTTAGATGAGAAAGTTTTTCAATCTCTTCCATAGGCAAAAATGTAAGAAGTTTTAAACATTTTATGACGTCATCATCATGGACGTTTCTCCAGTATTGATAAAATTCATATGGAGGTGTTTTTTCCGGATCAAGCCATACTGCTCCGCTTTGAGTTTTACCCATTTTATTACCTTCACTTGTTGTGAGAAGGTTAAAGGTCATACCATATACTTCTTTTCCTTCTACACGCCTTACAAGATCTATACCTCCTAATATGTTTGACCATTGGTCATCTCCTCCAAGTTGTAAAACACAGTTGTAGTCTCGGAATAGTTTTAAAAAGTCATAGCTTTGCATTAACATATAGCTAAATTCAAAAAAGGATAGCCCTTTTTCTAACCTTGATTTAAAACATTCAGCAGTAAGCATCCTATTAACTGAAAAATGAACTCCAAATTCCCTTAAAAATTCGATAAACTTTAGTTCAGAAAGCCAATCAGCATTATTTAGTATTAATGCTTTATCTTCACCAAAATCAATAAGCTTTGAAAGCTGCTTCTTAAAATTACTTCCATTACGACGTATTTGCTCTTGAGTAAGCATTTGTCTCATGTCGGTTCTTCCGCTGGGATCCCCTACCATTGCAGTGCCGCCACCTATAATAGCTATCGGTCTATGTCCTGCTCGCTGCATATGAGCCATAACTATCATTTGCAAAAAGTGTCCTACATGTAAGCTATCCGCTGTAGGATCAAATCCTATATAAAAAGAAATTTCCTCATTCCCCAAAACCTCTCTTATTTGTTTTTCATGAGTTACTTGAGCAATAAATCCTCTTTCATTTAATGTATCATATACATTACCTATTTTACTCAATTTCAAAAACCCTCCGTTTCAATTATTGCAGGAATATTTGTTTATTGGTGATATTTTATCATACTGATTATTTGTAAGCAAGTAGGAGATTGTTTGAAAATATACGCCTTTATGCACAGCTGTTAAGGGTAAATACCGTGAATATATAATATCTGCAAGAGAAAATATGGAAAATTAATTATGTTTTTAATAAATAAAATTATAAGAAGTAAATTGTAGTGATTGTGGTCATTTAATGCAAAAAGTTTACTTTTAGGTAAATATGATTGTTTAATATGTATGTTGTATAATACAAACAAATAATAAATTAATGACTATAGAAAGGAAATGAATTATAAATGAGTTGTATAACTAAATCAGATATTATAACCGGTTTGAAAAAATTAGGTTTAAATGAAGGTGATCATGTAATGGTGCATAGTTCTTTAAAAAGCTTCGGATATGTAGAAGAAGGTGCAAATACAGTGATTAATGCTATACTTGAAACAATAGGTTCTGATGGAACTGTGTTGGTACCCACTAATGTATTTCGAGGTTCAGTAACAGTTTTTTTAAGAGATAATAAGGAAATTGATCTTCGCGTAGAGAAATCGATGACGGGAAGAATAACTGAAACTGTAAGGAATAGGGCCAATGCTTTAAGAAGTATACATCCTTCCCATCCGGTCGCAGCTATTGGTAAAAAAGCAGAAGAACTTCTTTCAGAACACCATCTGGGGGATTCTCCTGCAGGTAAAAAGAGTCCTTATGGTAAATTAGCCGAGCTTGATAATGGTAAAATACTTCTACTTGGTGTAACAAATTCTAATAATACTACCATACATACTGCGGAGGAGTATTATTCTCCATATATATTTATAGGTGAAATTTTTGATACAAAAGTTATAGCTTTAAATGGGAAAACATATAGTGTTAAAGTTAAAGGTTATTGTGTAGACTCACCAAGAAACTTTACTGCTCTCGATGACAAGCTAATAAATCAAGGTATAATGTTAAAAAACCAAATTGGTAATTCTACTGTAGCATTAATTAAATCTAAAGATTTGCTTAGTTTTATGCGGGAAGAGATAGGTAAGAATCCGTTAGTTCTCCTTAAAACTTAAAATAATCTGTGAATTTTACAACAATCTGCAAGTTTTTATTACTTGTGCATAGTGCGAACAGCACTGTTGTAATATTTTATAAGTTAATAACAAATTTCTTAAGCTTAATATTAAGCTTAAGATGAGCTACCTGATTAAAATAGGACTATTTGTAAAATCCTGTCTTGCGTTTCTAAATTCTGGGTTTTTATATCCTAGAACATAAATATCTGTTGAGAGAGCTTCTATTTTAAGCATTCTATTAAGAAGAGGGTTACATGTATCTGTAAAGTCTGCTGTTTTGACAATAACCGGAAGGGATGCGCTTTCATTTATTCTTGACAAAAGATGCGCTCCTTTCTTATTGAATCCAAGCACTCTAACATACTGAGGTCCACCATAATTGTTGAAAGTTTGAAATTCTGCTGCTGTAATATTTAAAAGTAAATGTAAAAGTATTCGTTGGACTCTTGTCCTTATATAACGTCTTGTGCAAATATTTTCTATAAGTTGATCAAGGGTTGCAGAATTATCAGCGGCATTCTTTATTCTGTTTTCCAAACCCTCGCTTACATTAGGAAAAGCTCTTATATCTTCAGATTGCATCTTCCGTATTGTTGCTAAAATTATACTTTCAAAACAATGGAAGAGAACAGGGCCTCTTCCGTTATTAAATTCATTTTCAATTATCTCGACACTTTCTAGTGGCAGAGACTTTTTTAGATTATCTTTAAAGCAGGTCGATCTTTCATTGATGAGATGATTTTTAAAAATGCTTTTTGATATTCTTGTTGCTTCTGATAAATGCTTCCTTATTGATGTTGCACTTGATATATCTCCAGTAAGATGCTCTGTTTTGTATTGATTAGATTTGCGTTTTATTGTAACAGGAATAATACTGCTTCCTTCTCTTTTAAGCGCTTTAAGATATTCAATTCCAAGAATATTATTAGACGAATTTATTATTTGGTTTATATTAGCAGATTGAAGATAAGTATTTTTATTTGTGGGAACTTTTTGCAGGCATTCCAAGCATTCTTTGAAGTAATTTTCTAAAGCTTTTTCCATCGCTGCAGGATAGGACAGACCGGAATTCAGATTTTTCTTTAAGAAAATTTTGTAATGTTCCGGTTCATGTATCAATATTTCTGCTATAGCATTCAAAGGTGCAATTTGCCCAATTTCACTTCCAAAACTTAAATAGTCTACAACGCCAAGACTATTTAGAATTTTTATTC
>CAZEYH010000175.1:0-5973 GCA_964515895.1 uncultured Clostridiaceae bacterium
CTTTATAAAGCCTTGCATATTCACCGTTTCCCTTGATTAGCTCATCGTGTGTACCAATCTCAACAAGCCTTCCCTTTTCCATAACAAGTATCCTGTCCGCAAGTTTTACTGAACCCAATCTATGAGTTACTATTATAGCAGTTTTACCTTTTGAAATGTTTGCAAAACGATTATATATTTTAGTTTCCTCAAAAGGGTCAATTGCTGCTGTAGGTTCGTCTAAGATAATCATATTATGTACTCTGTAAAAACCTCTTGCAATTGCAACCCTCTGCCATTGACCACCCGATAAATCGACTCCATCAAATTCACGGGATAACATTGTGTCGTAACCATCAGTAAAGCTTTCATCATTTTTGCTAAAGCCTGCCATTTCAGTTATTTTGTCAAGCCCCATATCATCTGTATTTCTATCTGTTTCACTAATCTGTATATTATCTTTCAGGGTTAGTTGGTACCTCTGATATTTTTGAAAAACTGCAGAATTTTTATAACATAGAGTTTCCATTGCGACGTCTTTCGTATTAATATCTCCAATAACAACATACCCGCTATCCGGCAGATAAAGTCCTGTAATAAGTCTTATAAGTGTTGATTTACCGGAACCATTTTCACCGACAATAGCAATTGTTTCCCTGTTTTTGATGGTAAAGCTTACATTATCGACTGCATTTGTTTCAGCATTCGGGTAAGCAAATGAAACATTTTTTACATGTATATCAGCATTTTCTGAAAGTCTCATATCTTTACCTTCTCTAGTTTTGATGTCAAGAAAGTTAAGAAAGTTTTGTATTGTTCCTAAATTTTGCGCTATTGTCCCTAAATGACGACAAACAACCTCTTCCATTATTGAATATAACATGCCTATAGATGCAAATACCGCTGCAAAAGCACCAACCGTTATTTCAGACTTCATTAATGCATCAAATAATAGATAAAGTATACCGAAATATCCTGCCAAAGTTACAATTCTCATTGTAAGCTCATAAAGATTCGTTCTTAAGTTTGCTCTAAAGCTTAACTTATTTAGAAGAACAAGGGATCCTTCATAAAGTTTTCTGAAATACGAAAAAGCCCCAAGAAGTCTGGTCTCCTTAAAATACTCACGACCTACAATACATTTTTCATAATAGTGATATTCACGCCTTACCGGTGCAGATTTATCTTCAAGTTTTGCAAATACTTTTGTTCTGATTATTTGAGTAAACGCCGTAGGTATAAATATAATGACTATTGAAATTGCTAAAATAGGCTTTAAACTGAACAGGTAAAATGCCATAAATGCAAAATATGGAATATAAAAGCTGAAGATTATCATAAAAGTAAGAACAAACCAGACAGAATTATCTTTACCCCTTTCAGCTTTGTTAATGTCATCCAGCACTTTTGTGTCTTCAAAGCAAATAGGTGAAATTCTGCCCATTTTTTCATTTATTTTAAAAGACAGTTTTCCCCTTGCTTTGTCAGCAAAAACCTGTGGGACAAAATTTCCGACACCATTTAATACTTGATTTATTATATTAATAAGTCCAAGTGTGATGAGAGAAATAACAACCTTAGAAATTTCCGCCTTCTTATCTACCATTTGTACAGCACTATCAAAAAATCTTTGTGTAAAAAGAGTATTTATACCCCAGGAAAGGCCATGGAGTATTGACAGTATTTGAGTAAGTATAAATAAAGCCGGTGCTGACTTATAAACCATTGGTAATAATTTAATAAATGCTGCAAAGACATTAGGCTTTTTTAAGTTTCTTTCCCGTTCTTTCTGGCTTCCTTCTTTCTTCAATTATACCAACTCCTTTGGCTTTCAAACATATCTGCGTATATGCCCCCTTTAGCCATTAGTTCATTGTGGCTTCCCTTTTCGGTAACACAACCCTCATTGATAACCAGTATCTCATCTGCAAGCTTTGCCGCACCTAAACGGTGAGTTATAAAAATAGTTGATTTCCCTGCACTTACTCTACCAAACATTTCGTAAATTCTACTTTCTGCAACAGGATCAAGGGCAGCTGTGGGCTCATCTAAAATATGTATTGGAGCATTACTTACAAGGGCTCTTGCTATAGCTACCCTTTGCCACTCTCCACCTGAAATGTCAACACCGTTTTCTCTTATTTTACCAAGGGGAGTATCAATTCCATCCGGTAGTTTTTCCACAACTTCCTCTAATTCTATTGTCCTTATAGCCTCACTTATTTTGCCATTTAGTTTATCATTAAATTTATCATTAGGCTTATCATTTAGTTTACTGTCACTAATGGGTAATTCGTAATCACTCATGCTATCAATCTTACTATCAATCATATTATCACTCATGCTATCTACCATACTATTACTCATTTGACTTGTTTTGATTCCATTGTAACTCATTTGTAAAACATTCCCAAGGGCAATATTGTCTCTAAGTGGTATATAATATTTTGCATGATCTTGATAAACAACGCAAAATAACCCTTTTAACTCTGATATGCCATATTCTCTAATACTTTTACCACCTATCAAAATTTCACCCTCAAAGTTATTATACATTCCGGTTAGAAGTTTTGTTATTGTAGTTTTACCGGCTCCATTTATACCAACAAAGGCATAGTGCATATAAGGTTCAAGTTTCATTGATAAATTTTTTAAAATGTATTTTTCGGTATCAGGGTACTTAAAAGAAACATCAATGAACTCAATTGATTTATCCTTCACCTTTTGAATTTCACCGTCAGGCATATCAAGAGCTCCATCAGTTTCCGATAGTTCACTGAACAAGCTTAAATCTTTAAGATACTCCCGGTTTTTCGCTATTTCACTTGTAACATATGATAACTCCCATGACATCATTTGCACCAGATTAAAGGTTGCTGTTACAAGCCCCATAAACATGCCGACCGTAATTGCTCCCGAACTAAGCGGAAAAATCAGTACTCCGGATATAAGTATTGAGATAACAACTGTTATAAGGCTTGCACCTTTCATTCTAACAAAATTTTTTGCCTGTACTTTCATATTAATAAGGCGTGAGGTTTCAAACTTTTCATACCATTTTTTGTTTATGTCATCTGTATATGAAAACATGGTACGCTCCTCAATATTATCCCGTCCGGTAAGAATGCTTTGCAGGTAATCAGCTTTCCTTTGGTACTTTTTAGCTTCCTTAAACGCCTCATAGTTTGATTTGCCGCTCTTGATTGATATATAAAACAATGGAACAGAAAAGGATATAATAGCTAGTGCTGCCCACCAAACTTGGGTAATTAATATAAGCAAAATTGATGCAACTTTGACTATCATATCCGCCATTCTTAGTAAAATATCAAAGCCTCCTGAAATCCGCCCTGTAGGATCATCACATGCCCTGGTTATAAGTTCCCAGGTTTCATTATTTTCAATATGTCTGTATTCCAATTTTGCTCGTTTCTCTACTACAGCAACTCTAAATTCTTCTGTCAGCTTCATATTAAGCTTGGTTTTTACAATAGTCATCAATGTCCAACTAATATATGAATATGCAGTTATTATCACCAAAATAAACAGTGGACGATAAATTTGACTTACATCTCCATCATTGCTAAAAATATCAAGTGCAGTGTCAACAAATCTTGCCGTTGCAAGAACTTGTATTGATGGTATTAATGCATTCATTAATTTGTCGAAAATTCGCATAATTGTATAAATCGGCGCAACCATCATTGGTATTTTAATAAAATCAGTAAGCTTATATCTTTTGCCATGTATTTCCATACTTTTAGCCCTCACAAAACCTGTAATTTTATTTTCAGTTTATTTTACTTGCAGTTTATTTCATTTACAATTTGTTTCATTTACAACCTGTTTCATATAGAGTTTATTTCATTTCAGTTAATTCAATAGTCTTCAGTAGATTTAACAGTCAATGAATGCTTGTAGCCCATCCAATACTTTTCATTTTAATAGACTTATAACTACTAATCAAGCATAAAGTTAGGGACAGTTCTTCTTTTTATTTCAAAATGCATTTCATACAGTTTTATATAAGTTTTTTGTATACTTATGAAATTTTACATAATACATAATACATAATATTATTCAGAGTTATATCGCAAAACTCTGACTTAGATAAAAAATAATACAATAATAAAAAGACTTTTGCACTTTGTGCAAAGCATGAAAATAATGAACCCATCTTCAATTAATTGAAAAAGATAAGTTGAGCAAAATAATTATACCGATTAAACTATTTATTTGTGCTTTTTTAAAGACTAGTGTGAAAATGTTGTGATAAATTTGTGCAGGATTTAAGAGATAAGGGCCTAGTGATTAAGCTTGCTTATAATTTTTCATTTATTTTGCCCAAACTTTTCGGTTTTTACGTAATATACAAGCCTAATGTACTTTAGATGTCTATAGTTTACCTCCTATGTTATGTATTTACATAATACGATGGGTAAATAAAAAACGTGTGAAAACAAGTATCTACACTATTTCTTAAAATAGAATATTACGTATTTAAAAAAGTCTGGGTTTATAGTTAAAGAGGAGCCAGAATTTTATTAAATTAACCAAATTGTTAATCATGATAATAACGTTAGTACTAATTAGCATTAATTTGAATTAACTGGTATTAACTTTCAACTTGTTTGAATTAAGGTATTAAAGGCATCCCTATATACCACTTGTTCTTTCAGTAGCCTAAAACCTTCATTCACAAGCCTTGATATCCCCGAAAAGGACATGTTGCCTATATACTGGCATAACTGTTTGTATGTATAACCACAGAGGATTCTTAGAGTGTATGCTACAAATGCCCTGATTTTGCTGGCTTCTCTGGAGTACTTTAATCTTAAATTTGTTGATATTCCTATAGACAATCCTAATTGTAATTCTCCTGATAACCTTGTTGAGGATACTTCCGTTAGTTCTGATACTGATGTTGATGTTGATACTGTTGATAACCCTCCTGATAGTTTCTCATCAAGTATATTCTGAATTTTATCCAATATTTCATCGGGATTTTCATTTCTCACAATAAAATTCTTCTCACTCCTATACTCGTTTTCGGTATAGGCCCTGATTATATTATCATCTACTTCTTTTATAATGTCTTTACCCTTCATGGATTCAGTGAAAGCCCTATACTTTTCACGAGCCGCTTTTTTGTCTTCACCAAATAGTTTTAATATATAATCAGTGTCCACAATTTCATCAGGATCGTCTCTGTAACCAGTATATATTCCATATGAGGAATAGGGATATAATTCCTCTTTTCCACTGTAATCTGGCAGATCCTTTGCATTATTGTTAATATATGCAGATAGTGTTATGCTGTATGTATCATTGTTAACTATGAAGCTTGCAAACCTGTCTCCAAATAAATGCCCATGCCGCGCATATTTGGTATTGTAATATCTGACATAGGCAGTATTAAGGCTATGCATAAAAGATGAAATATCTGCACCGCAAGTGTTAATGTATATATGAACATGTGTATCCATAAGGATGTATGAGTAAATGCTGCAATGATATTTTTCTTTATACCGCTGTAAAAGACCAAGATAGTAATCTTTGTCTTCATCAGATTGATATAGATTTAATTCACTAATACTTCTTGACATCACATGGTACATACACTCTGGGG
Organism: uncultured Clostridiaceae bacterium; assembly: GCA_964515895.1. Classification (GTDB taxonomy): domain Bacteria; phylum Bacillota; class Clostridia; order Acetivibrionales; family DUMC01; genus CAZEYH01. The sequence continues at coordinate 5,609 of CAZEYH010000175.1, forward strand.
ATTTTTCTCTTCCACGTCTTGGCATTTATTATCACCTCATTATACATATTACCATAATATACATATAATGTCAATTGTCTAATCTGCAGAAATGTCCCCTTGATGATGATGATGATACCGGACTGAAACCGGTTACCGACTCCCCATTGGTCACGTATACATCTCACTTTACTTACGTCTTCCGGCACCTCCACCTCTGGTGAAACCGCCTCCTCCACTTCTGCCTCCAAAAGATTTACTTCCTCCAAAGGAACTTCGTCTGGATGAGCTGCTTCCAAAGGAACTGCCTCGGCTAAAAGGACTACCACCGAAAGAAGATCTTCCGGCACCTCCGCCTCTGGTAGATCCGCCCCCTCCGCTTTTTG
>CAZEYH010000176.1:0-5947 GCA_964515895.1 uncultured Clostridiaceae bacterium
ATGTAATATTTTGAGTGCAATATTTCATTGAATATGGTAAAAGATTGTGATATTATGGTATTACCTTTATATATCGTAGATGGAAAGGGGTCAAAATTATGGGCAATTCAGTAAAGATAAAAGCTTCTGCTACATCGCGCACAGGTTTGTCAAAGACTGCAAATAATAACAATTTTTATATGAATGGCAGGTTTATATATGAATATGAAACTGAAAATATTCAAGTTTCAATAGAAAATAATGAAGATTTTTATATTTTTGCAGTAAGTGACTCAATGGATGTATCAGATACAGAAAAGGAAGTAAATATATCTATTGCCCGTGAACTTAAAAAATATCAAAAGAAAGCAGAAACAAGCGAAGAAGACTTATCCCAAAAAGTTAAAACATTAGGTGAAGTCATACAGGGGATGTCCAACCTTTTAACCAGTGTTTCTGTTAATAGACCCGAAGATGCATCATCAAAAGCTTCTTTTACTGGATTATTAATTCAGGGAAACGAAGCTTGTATTTTAACTCTAGGAACTTGTAAAGCATACATATTAAGAAACGGTTCTATCAAACAATTGACAATAGAATGGGAGAAAACAGAACGACTCCTTAAACTTGGAATTATAACAAATGAACAGGCAAGAGAATTATCAAGTCGATTTGGCATTCCGACTGAAGACAACTTAGATGAAATTCGTAAATCTGATAAGTTTTCAGTAAAAGAAGGAGATGTTATCCTTCTTTGCACAAAAAGTCTAACTGATATAGTAGAAACTGAAAGTATATATGACATACTCCATTCAGATATGGATACAGGAGTTATTGCCAACAGGCTAGTAAAAGAAGCTTTTAAGAATGGAGCAGAAGATAATATAACCACAATGGTTATAAGGATTGAAAAAACATCAAATAGTTTACAGCTTTCTTCTCAATCTAAAAAGGAACAGAAAAAGTATCGAGTTAAACCGTCGTTTCGACGAAAAATAAATATACCTTTCATAGGTAATATTGACATAAGAATATTCAAAAAATATGCATCATTAGCTGTTTTATGCTTAATTATGATATCACTGATATTTGGAACAGTAAAACTGATTTCCGGCATCTCAAAAAGGAATAAACATATTGATAATCAAGTTGATAATCAAGGAACATTAAATAATAATGTAGGCACCACAAAGTCAAATGATAATCAAAATAATGTTAATGATAAAAATAGCACAACAAATAGCAAAACAGATGAAGAAAATGACAAGCAGAACAATTTAACTGATGAATCAGGTACTAATACTAATATTGAAACTCAAGGTGATACCGATAACTTACCTACAACGTATCAGGTTAAAAAGGGAGATACCCTATATATTATTAGCAGCAAGTTTTATAATACACCTGAAAATTATAAGATTATAATGGAGGAAAACAATATTGACGACCCTACTAAAATTCAAATAGGTCAGGTTTTAAAAATACCTAAAATTAAGGATTAATTTTGCAATAAGCAAATTAAATAAATCATATTTAATATAAAATTATTGTAGAGGTTTAGACTATATTATTATAGGAGGTTAAATTAAATGGGTAATTTTAAAGCTGGTTTTGCACGTCTAGATATTACACCACCCCTAGGTGTTAATCTTGCCGGTTATTTCAGAAGGAGAATAGCTGACGGTATACTAGATAATCTCTATGCTTCAGCTGTGGCTATTAGTGATGGTAATAATACTGCTGTTGTAATAAGTGCTGATGTTATAAGTATTCCACAGGAGAAAATGAGCATTTATCGAAAAACGATAGCCGAACGCAATTCCATCCCTTATGAAGCAGTATTTATAGGGTGTACACATACTCATACCGGACCAGTAATGAGTACTAGAAAAACATATTCTGATGATTGTAGTTACAACGATTATTTTCAAAGGCGATTGAGTGATGTGACAACTCTTGCAATTGCAGATTTAAAACCTGCATCAGTAAGTATTGGGCGTAGTATTGCACCTAATATTTCTTTTGTGCGTCGTTTTCGCATGAAAGATGGTAAAATTCAGACTAATCCGGGTGTGGGCAATCAGAACATTCTAGAGCCAATCGGAACCCCCGATGAAACTGTACAGTTGATACGCTTGCAACGTGATAATGCAGAAGAAATTTTGATGGTTAATTTCCAAGTACATCCTGATGTAATAGGTGGAAATAAGATTTCTGCTGATTATCCCAAATTTGTGCGTGATACCCTTGAGAAAGCACTTGACAATGTACACTGTATTTATTTCAATGGCGCACAAGGCGATACAAATCATATTAATGTCTTTACTACTCCCGATAAGGCAAATAGAGGTTACGAGCACTCTAAACATATGGGAAGGTGTATAGCTGGTTCAGTACTTCAGATTTATGCAAAAACTACCCCGGTATCTTCAGGACAGGTAAGCTTTGGTCAGCTGGATATGGAAATTCCTTCAAACCGTGTGGACAAATCTATGATTCCGGATGCTGAAAAGATAATTGCATTGCATGAAGCCGGGCGAGACGAGGAGATAGGATTTAAGGGAATGGAGCTTACAACAGTAGTTGCTGAAGCATATCGTATGAAAAGACTTGAAAATGGTCCTGATGCATTTAACCTACCTCTTACAGTAGTTAGTTTTGGTGATGTGAGTATTGCCGGGATACCCGGTGAACCATTCACTGACATCGGCCGTGGAATAAAGAATAATTCCCCATTTGAAATGACCTTTGTATCATGTTGTGCAAATGGTTCTGAGGGTTATTTCCCCATGCAGTCGGCTTATGATGAAGGTGGTTATGAAGCACGTAGCTCAAGATTTAAAGCGGGTGTTGCGGAAGCAATTATTGAAGGCTCAATTGACTTACTCAATAAGCTTAAAAATAAAAAATAAACAATCCAACCTCAATCTTTTTGAATAAAGACCCATTTAAAGAATCATTTAAATAAAGAACTAATTAATGGGGTGCATTAAACTTATTTGAATAAAAAATGCACCCCAATTAATAAAACCTATTGATTATTTTCAAATTATTGTGTATATTATATATAGATATAGTCAAAGAAAGTCAAGGTCAGCACAACTAATTAATAGATACTAACTTATTATAACTGACGTTGACTTTATTAGTATTAATTTTTAGTTCATAAATAATTATAATAAACCCATTGTTTATAGGGTATAAGTATATAGAATATTGTATGTTATTTATTATTTATTATGTATTGGAGTGATCAGAGGGTGGAATATAAGGATTACTATAAAATATTAGGTATAGACAAAAATGCTAGCCAAAATGATATAAAGAAAGCCTATAGAAAATTAGCAAAAAAATATCATCCTGATACTAATCCGGGTGATAAGAAGGCTGAAGAAAAATTTAAAGAAATAAATGAAGCTTATGAGGTGCTGGGGGATACAGAAAAAAGAAAAAAATATGATACATTTGGACAGGGGTTCAACTTTCAGCATGGTTATAATTTTGACCCATCCCAGTTTGGTTTCGGAAAGAATGTAAAATATGAATATCATACCGGTACTAACAATGATTTTAGCGATTTCTTTAATATGTTTTTTGGTTCCGGTGGTCTCAACTTTGATTTAGGTAATGTTTTTGATGGCATGAGTAGTAGCGGAATGGGAAGTAGGGGGATGGGCAGAAATACCGGGTATACAACCCAATATCCCATAGATGGAAATGATGTTGAAGCTAATATCAATATAACATTGGAAGACGGTTTTAAAGGCGTAGAAAAGAGAATTAAAGTAAATGTTGGGGGTAATGAAAAAACAATTTCATTTAGAATTCCCGTAGGTATCAAACATGGAGAAAAAATAAAACTGTCAGGTCAGGGGAACCAGGGAGTAAATGGGGGAAAAAATGGAGATTTGTACTTAAATGTTAATATACAGCCGGATAGAAATTTTGAAATAGACGGAATAAATCTTGTATCAACAATAGATTTATATCCATGGGATGCAGCTCTTGGCACAGAAACCCATTTTGAAACCATTGATGGTAGGATATTAATAAAAGTACCAAAAGGAATACAAACTGATAACAAAATAAGAATAAGCGGAAAAGGCTATAAGGATAGAAAAGGTTCTAGAGGTGATTTATTTGTTAAGGTTAGAATTGTAAATCCTAGTCCAATAACCGATGAGGAAAAAGAATTATATGAGAAGCTTAGGAAAATTAACAGAAAAAAGCAATAAACGAGGGGTGTTATTATGAATATAGATAAATTTACAGAAAAGAGTCAGCAAGCCATCACAACAGCACAGGAAATTGCTTTAAGGTTTGGTCACCAGCAAGTAGATGGAGAGCATATTCATCTTGCTTTGCTAAACCAGAAAGATGGGCTTATATCTAAGCTAATTATTACTATGGGAGAAAATGCTGATTTGATTACGAGTAGTGTTGAAAAAGAACTGGAAAAGCTTCCAAAGGTTTTTGGGAATTCAGCTTCAAGCCTTTATGCAACTAGAAGATTCAATGAAATACTTTTACATGCGGTCGATGAAGCAGGCAAGTTTAAAGATGAATATGTTGGTGTGGAGCATATATATCTTGCATTATTAAGAGAAAAGAATACACCATCGGAATATATATTTAAAAGATATAATATCAACAGAGAAAGATTTCTTTCAGCTCTTAGTAAAGTAAGAAGTAATCAGCGTATTACATCGAGAAATCCTGAAGAAACATACGATGCATTGGGGAGATTTGGAAGAGATCTTGTAGAATTAGCAAGTAAAGGTAAGCTAGATCCTGTTATCGGAAGAGATGCTGAAATCCGACGTGTTATACGAATCCTTTCTAGGAGGACTAAGAATAATCCTGTATTAATAGGAGAACCCGGAGTTGGTAAAACTGCTGTTATTGAAGGTTTGGCCCAACGTATCCTAAAAGGTGATGTACCTGAAGGGCTTAAGGATAAAAAAATATTCGCACTTGATATGGGAGCTTTGATTGCAGGAGCAAAGTATAGAGGAGAATTTGAAGAAAGACTAAAAGCTGTCTTAAACGAAATTCAATCTTCCCAAGGCGAAATTATAATGTTTATAGATGAACTCCATAACATTGTAGGCGCAGGAAGAACCGATGGTGCTATGGATGCAGGAAATATTTTAAAACCTATGCTATCAAGAGGGGAGCTTCATTGTATAGGTGCAACAACATTAGACGAATATCGTAAATATATTGAAAAAGATGCAGCGCTGGAAAGAAGATTCCAACCTGTATTGGTAGATCAGCCTACAGTAGAGGATACAATTTCTATTTTGAGAGGTTTAAAAGAACGATTTGAAATACATCATGGAGTAAGGATCGCTGATAATGCAATTATAGCAGCATCTGTATTATCAAACAAATATATAAGCGACAGGTTTTTACCTGATAAGGCAATTGATTTGATGGATGAAGCGGCAGCTATGATAAGAACCGAAATCGATAGTATGCCTGCAGAACTTGATGAGATAAGCAGGAAGATAATGCAGCTTGAAATTGAACAACAAGCCTTAAAAAAGGAAACTGACAAACCATCTAAAGAAAGGCTTCAAAACTTGAAAAAAGAATTAGCTGGATTGAGAGAAAAGGCAGATATTATGAAGGCCCAGTGGCAATTAGAGAAAGAGAATATTGAAAGGATAAAAGGAGTTAAAAAGGAGATAGATGATGTCAAAAGACAGATTGAAGAAGCTGAAAGAAGATATGATTTAAATGAATTGGCCGTATTGAAACATGGGAAACTCCCTGAACTTGAGAGAAAATTGGAGGATGAGAAGAAGAATCAAGAATCCTATGGTGAAGGACAGCTGCTAAAAGAAGAAGTAACAGAAGAGGAAATAGCTGATATAGTTTCAAAATGGACAGGAATACCGGTAAATAAACTAATGGAAAATGAAAGAGATAAACTGCTTAATCTTGAAAATATTTTAAAGAAGAG
>CAZEYH010000177.1:0-5930 GCA_964515895.1 uncultured Clostridiaceae bacterium
GCTATTAAAGCTCATGGTATTATGAAAAGGGATATAGATTACATTATAAAAGATGGAGAGATTATAATTGTAGATGAGTTTACAGGGCGATTAATGTATGGAAGACGTTACAGTGACGGGCTTCATCAGGCAATTGAGGCAAAGGAAGGGGTAAGGGTTGAAAGAGAGAGTAAAACCCTTGCTACTATTACTTTTCAGAATTATTTCAGAATGTATAAAAAACTTGCAGGGATGACCGGTACAGCTCTAACAGAAGAAGAGGAATTCCAGACTATTTACAAACTGGATGTAATAGAAATACCTACAAATAAACCTATGATAAGAGAAGATTGTCCGGATGCTGTCTATAAAAGTGAAATGGGTAAGTTTAATGCTGTTATTAATGAAATAGAAGAGTGCAATAAAGAAGGGCAACCTGTTCTAATTGGTACAATATCTATTGAGAAATCGGAGCTTCTTAGTGAAATGTTAAAAAGACGGGGGATAACACATAATGTATTAAATGCAAAACATCACGAAAAAGAAGCTGAAATTGTAGCACAGGCAGGAAAGTATGGTGCAGTTACAATAGCAACTAATATGGCAGGCCGTGGTACAGATATAATGTTAGGAGGTAATCCTGAATTTCTTGCCAAACTGAAGATGAGGAAGTTGGGGTATTCTTCTGATGTTATTAATGAAGCAACAGGCTTTAATGAAACAGATGATGAGCTTGTGATTGAGGCAAGAAAAACATTTAGAGAGCTATATGAGGAGTTAAAGGCTTCTATAGAAAAGGAAAAAGAAAAAGTTATTCAAGCAGGAGGACTTCATATAATCGGTACAGAAAGGCATGAGTCCAGGCGTATAGATAATCAGTTGAGAGGGCGTTCGGGACGTCAGGGCGACCCTGGCTCATCTAGATTTTACATTTCTCTTGAAGATGATCTGATGAGACTTTTTGGTTCTGACAGACTTTCAGGTGTTGTAGATGCACTAGGTCTTGAGGAGGATCAACCTATAGAACATAGAATGCTTTCTAATGCTATTGAAAATGCTCAAAGAAGAGTAGAGGGGAAGAACTTTGATATAAGAAGGCATGTACTTCAATATGACGATGTTATGAACCAGCAGCGAGAATTGATATATGCTCAAAGAAGAAAAGTATTAGATGGAGAAAACCTAAAAGAATATTATGTGAACATGATAGAGACCATTGTAGGTAATTTGGTTGATGCATATTGTAGTGAGAGTCCTCATCCGGATCATTGGGATATGGAAGGCTTGATCTTGTCCCTAGAGGGCATTCTACTTCATAAAGGTGCATTGAAAATAGAAAAAGAAGAATGGAACTATCTCACAAAAGAAGATTTAAAAGAAAGGGTTATTTCCATAGCTTTGGAAGAATATGAAAAACGTGAACAGGAAATTGGTTCTGAATTAATGAGAGAAGTAGAGAGAGTTGTATTGCTTAGGGTTGTAGATGAAAAATGGATGGACCATATTGATGCAATGGATCAGTTAAGATATGGAATAGGGTTAAGGGCTTATGGTCAGCGAGACCCTGTAATTGAATATAAGTTTGAAGGACATGAAATGTTTGAAGGCATGATAAGAGCTATTCAAGAAGATTCTGTAAAGATTGTTCTAAAATCTAAAATTGATCCTACCCGTGAACCTAAAAGAGAAAAAGTAGCAGAACCTGTTAGTGCAACTCATAGTAATGAGCCACGTAAACCTGTGGAAAAAGCAGTTAGAGTTGGCCGCAATGATCCATGCCCATGTGGAAGTGGGAAAAAATATAAGAAGTGTTGTGGAGCAGACTAAATATCGTAGATTGGGTGCACTTAAATTAATATAATTGATAGAAAGCATTATATAGATAGTGATGATAAATAGCTACGATAGATAGCAAATACTGATTGAAAGAAGGAATAATTATGAATTATAATGAAGCATTGGAATATATACATGGCACAAGGAAATTTGGATGCAAGCTTGGCCTTGAAAATATAAAAACTTTGCTTGGAATGCTGGGAAATCCTCATGAAAAGTTAAAATATGTACATGTGGCAGGTACAAATGGCAAGGGTTCTACTGTGGCATTTATAAGCAATATACTTATTGAATCGGGATATAAAACAGGTGTATTTATTTCCCCTTATATTGAACGTTTTACTGAAAGAATAAGTGTTAACAGAGAAGAGATATCCCAAGATGACCTAGCAAGGATAACCGGAGTGGTTAAGGAAAAAGTAGATGAGATGCTAAATAAAGGCTTATTCCACCCCACAGAGTTCGAAATAGTTACAGCAATTGCTTTTCAATACTATTATGAAATGAAATGCGACATAGTAGTTTTGGAAGTGGGTTTAGGAGGCAGATTTGATTCTACTAATGTAATTAATACTCCTTTAGTGTCTGTTATTACTTTAGTAAGCTACGACCATATGGACATTCTTGGAAATACACTTTCCCAAATTGTTTTTGAAAAAGCAGGAATAATCAAGAATAATAGTGATGTTGTATTATATCCTCAAGAGATGGAAGTGGAGAAGGTTATAGAAAATGTTTGTAATGAAAGGAATTCAACTCTTCATAAAATTAGGCTTGAGGATATCCAAGCTATAAATTATGACATAGAAGGGCAGACATTTAATTTTGGTTTATATAAAGATTTAAGAATTAAACTCTTGGGAGGTCATCAGTTAAAAAATGCAGTAGTTGCATTAGAAACCTGTAAAATATTGAATCATAAAGGATTGAAAATTACAGATGAAACCATTAGAAAGGGATTAGAAGAAACAAGATGGCCCGGCAGAATGGAAGTTATTTGTAAGAACCCTCTTGTTCTAATAGATGGTGCTCATAATATAGATGGAGTAAAAGTTTTAGCTGAAAATATTACCAAATATTTTTCAGATAAAAAAAAGGTATTTATCATGGGTGTGTTGAAAGATAAAGAATATAAAGCTATGATTGAAGTTATAGCACCAATAGCAGATAAAATTATTACTGTAACTCCCTTAAGTGAAAGAGCGCTTTCTGCCGCTGAATTAGCTGAAAACATAAAACCCTATTGTAAAAATGTATTGGTTAGTGATACAATAGAAAGCGGTATAGTGACAGCTATTCAAAGAAATACAAATGATGACATAATATGTGCATTTGGATCTTTATATTATATAGGTGAAGTTAGGCGGTACTTTATAAATCTTACAGCTTGACAATATAAGTAATATACCGAGAGTGTTGCTATCGATATGGGGGTGAAGTTCCTTGATTGACTTAAAAAAAGAACTAAAATTTTTCTTACCTATCGACCTTGATAATATTATTAAAATGGGCAACGATATATCAGAAGACATTAAAAAATCTATTCTACTTTATAATAATGCTTTGGAAAATTTAAGGATGAATAGTGAAGATATTGCTATGATTGAATTGAGAAAAGTAATATCGTTAAATCCTGAATTTTACGAAGCTATTAACCTACTTGGTATTTGTTACTACTATCTAGAGGATTATGATAAAGCTAAAGAAATGTTTGAAAAGGTAGCAAAAGCAGAAAAAAATGGAGTAAGGGCAATAAATTATTTAAGGGACTTAAGAAAAGAAGAAGATCCGGTTATTTCTCAAAGTGGTGGGAAAGTTAAAAAGAATCGTATGAGGGAAAAAGTTCCAAGGTCTAAAGAAGTAAAGAGTAGAGAAACAGTGGTAAGAGAAAGAAAACCTGATACAGTAAGATTAATTCAATATCCAAGCATTGGTAAAGAAAAAATCAATAAGAAGCAAGAATTTATTAAATACTTGACAGGTATTATTATTGGACTTATTATAGCTTTTTTAATAGGTATTCCGGGATTAACTAAACAAAATAAGAATACCAATATTGGTAATGAAGGTATAAGCAAAGGCCCTGAAATAAATGAAAGTGGTGAAAACGCGGAATATAAAGAAAAATATGAACGATTGAATAATGAATATGAAAAGTTGAAAAAAGATTATGATACTACAATAACCGATAAGGATTATTACAAGGCTGTTATAAAATTATATGAGGCAGATGATTTTTATAAGGCGCGAAAATATGAAGAAGCTGCGGATATGTTAGTATTAGTAAAAAATATCGAATTTAGCGATACAAATAAGGTAAAATATGACAATTTATATAAAGAAATAATGCCTAGGGCATCAGATATTGTTTATAACCAGGCCTATAATTTATTCCAAGGACAAAAATTCAAGGAATCTTTAAATAAATATTTAAAGATTCCTGAATACTATGAAAAATATGGAAAGATGGATATAGTACTTTATTATGCCGGTAAGTGTTATCTTGAACTGAATGATAATGAAAAAGCTAAAGAAATGTTTTTAAAAACAATAGAAAAGTATCCTGATAGTGAATATGCTAAGTATTCACAAAGCAGATTGAATAGCATTACCGGTAATAGTGGAAGTGAGTAGAAGTGAGAAGGAAGCAAGATAACAATAAAAAATATATGACAAGCACTCTTTAATACACAGAAAGGGTGCTTTTTTAATATTATATACTGGTATATTTTTTTGTATATACTGTTAATAAATACACTTTGAACCTTTATTCAAATTACTAATTTAAAAGAAAGGGGGATATTAATTGTGAGATTTATTAATAGAAGATTAGTTACTGGCAGGTTAGAAACCGGTAAAAAAATGGTACTTAATCTAACTCTCGGTGGGGGAGGCATAAAAGGAATCGCATATGCTGGGGTTTTTGGGGTTGCTCGGAAAAGAGGATATAAATGGGGTAATATTGCAGGTGTTTCAGCAGGTGCTGTTGCCGGCTCTTATATAGCTGCCGGATACAGGACTGAAGAGTTACTGCAAATACTTGACCAATTTGATTTTTCAGATATTGATTTTAGCAAAATACCGGACAAAGTACCGATTGTACAAAGGATTATGGTGCTTAAAGATAAAATGAAGAAATTTGATGAAACAACTTTTAGATATTTACTAACTCAAAAAGATATTGCAAACATTGAATCAGAAGATTATAGGGCAGGATTTCTAAAGAACATAGTAACATATTCACAAAAAGGATGCCTATTTGACGGTGACTCTATTGAAGAATGGGCATGGAAAACTTTATCAAAAAAAGGTATTAGAACTTTTGGTGATTTAAGGGGAGGTATTATAGATTCGAAAAACCCCAATGGATATAAAATGAGAATGACTGCTGTTGACTGTAATAGGGCTAAGGTTATTGTCTTGCCAGATGACATATTGTATTATGGAATCAACCCGGATGAATTTGAAGTAGCAAAAGCTATAAGAATGAGCACTTGTGTACCTTTTGCTTTTAAACCTATAGAAATGAAAAAGAAGGATGGAGATAAAATAAAAACTCATTATATAGTCGATGGTGGAGTCTTGGATAAATTCCCTTCCTGGCTTATTGAAGATTCAAAGAAATATCCAACAGTGGGTTTTACATTAGATGGCGGAGAAAAGAAAGGGTTTTTTCACATGGATACACCTTTGGGCATATTGAAGGCATTAATATCTGCCGTACATGATATAGGTATACCTGAAGATATTGTCCATGATTTAAAACATGTAGGAAAAATAGATACAACAAAGGTATATTTTCTTGACTTTAATATTAATGAAGAAGATAAGAAATATTTATATGAGTCCGGTAAGAAAACTGCAAAATTATTGTTTGATGAGTTTGAAAAAGCTCATGGGTATAAATACAGGAAGCCTATACCAATATTTTCCCCATGGTTTAAATAGAAAATGCGTCCCTCGTTAAATAAAGTATTTTCACATATCACATTTTATGATAAAATATGCCTAACACACTGAAACTGGAGGATATTTTATGTTATACCAAAGCACAAGAGGCGGATTTTCCGGTGTATTGTCAGCTGAAGCTATTAAGATGGGAATAGCTCCTGATG
>CAZEYH010000178.1:0-3625 GCA_964515895.1 uncultured Clostridiaceae bacterium
AATAAATAAAATTGTAATAGGCCTCTCATCTTTGGTTACGCCTTTATTATTTAAAACATTCGGTTATAGCACTGAAAATCCTCTTGGGCTACAGCTTTGCGGACCTATTGCCGGTATTATTGTTCTGGCTGGTATAATCATATTAAACAAATATTCGCTGAAAGAGGATGAATTGCAGGCTTTGAGATAGTGATGTAGTAGCCATTATAAATATAAAAACAGATGAGGAGTTGATTTAGTTGTCACTAAATGGAATATTGGAAACAAGAGTTTTAAGTTCCCTTGAAAAGGTATTTGCCGATGAAGAGTTAAATGCAATAGAGTTTAACAAAGGCTCTATGCTTCAAAATGAAGTCTACTCTTTTCAGGTTGCATACAGGTGGAATGATTTTATAATGAAGCAGGTTGAAGTTAGTGTTATTTCAGAGATATCTCCATGGATTAACATCCGCCGGGTAGGGCTGATACCCTCAGAAATGCCTTGCTATGCAGATCATGACAACAATGTATTACGGACTACACCGGGATTGTATCCTGATGCTCTGATGCCAATGAGTGCTGAAGGGTTAACACTTTTACCCCATCAATGGCGCTCAATATGGATTACAGTTAATCCTAATGAGCAGGTAGAAACCGGCAACTATCCTATTACAATAATATTTAAGTCTCCATCGGGAGATGAATTGGGTAAAGTTGAATTTCAACTGGAGGTTATTAACGCAAAACTTCCACAGCAATCGCTGATTCATACTCAATGGTTTCACACAGATTGCCTTGCTACATGGTATGGAGTAGAAATATTTAGTGAAGAACATTGGACAATTATTGAAAAGTATATCCACACTGCTGTAAAGCATGGCATAAATATGATTCTTACACCCCTATTTACACCACCTTTAGATACTGCTGTCGGTGGAGAAAGACCTACAGTACAATTAGTTGACGTTGAAAAACAAAAAGATACATATGTATTCGGTTTTGATAAATTAAAACGCTGGGTTAATATGTGCCTTAACAATGGTGTTCAATATTTTGAATTTTCCCATTTATTTACTCAATGGGGAGCCAAACATGCACCAAAAATAATGGCAATGGAAAATGGAGAATTAAAACGCATTTTTGGTTGGGATACAGATGCTGCAGGAGAAGACTACAAGAATTTTTTGAGTCAGTTCCTTCCTCAGCTTATTCGTTTTATTAAACAAAATGGAATCGAAAATTGCAGCTATTTCCACGTATCCGATGAGCCTCATGCAGATCATTATGAATCATATAAAAATGCAAGTTCAATCATAAATAAATATATTGAAGAGTTCCCGGTTATCGATGCATTATCTGATTACAAGTTTTACGAAACAGGTTTGGTTAAAAACCCCATACCTGCCACAAACCATATAGAAGCTTTTCTCGAAAATAATGTGCCAAATCTTTGGACATATTATTGCTGTGGTCAGTATCGGGAAGTTGCCAATCGTTTCTTCAATATGCCATCTTCCAGGAATAGAATACTCGGAATACAATTATATAAATTCAATATTCACGGTTTTCTCCAGTGGGGCTATAATTTCTGGTATTCCCAATACTCCCGATATCCCATTGATCCATTTAAGGTCACTGATGCAGGCTGTGCATTTCCTTCAGGTGATGCTTTTGTAGTCTACCCGGGAAAGAATGATCCCATTGAATCCTTAAGGCTTGAAGTTTTTCACGAAGCACTACAGGATTTACGTGCTCTTAAGTTGCTTGAAGAACTTATAGGACGGAAAGAAACCTTAAAACTATTGGAAGAGAATCTAGATAATACAATAACATTTAAACAATATCCAACTGAATCAAGCTGGCTTTTATCTAAAAGAGAGCAGATTAACAGAAAAATACAAGAATATTCTCAGTCCTAGTTACATTTTAAAATTTGCAAAAATGACTTGTGAGTTAAATTTATGAAAAATATTTAATAAATGCATTCATAAATCAATAAAGGCGAATGATGTTATGTTTCCACAATCTTCATTCGCCTTTGATACTAATACATACTATGATTGCTCCCCAGAAAGTCGTTTTATGACTTTCTGGGTGATAACCATATTATACAAAATCCGGATTATCAAATCTGAATTATACTATAGATTCAGATCTGTCACCATTTAAGCTTTAATTCTAGTGATTAAACATGAACTTTCAGCTAAGACATTATTGTTATTCTCTACAACTATTCTCTGATCCATTCCAGAACCCTTTGAATCTTCTTATCCCAGTATCCCCATTCATGAATGCCGGGCTCTTCTTCATAAGTTAAATCAATAGGCAGGGTTTTACAAAAATCCCTAAATTTAATATTGTCCTTATATAGGAAATCTTCGGTACCACAGCACTGAAACAACTTTGGCTTAGGACCTTGTGATCCGGCAACTTTTTGTACAAGGTAAAATAAATCATCTTTTGTACCACTTACTTCATTATCTTCTCCAAATATAAGTCGCCAATGATCACTTTGACGATTAGCAATTCTACCTGCAATATCCATAACACCGGAAAGACTTGCCGCAGCAGCAAACCTATCCGGATGTGTTAATGCCAATTTAAATGCCCCATAACCCCCCATTGAAAGTCCTGCAACAAAAGTATCTTCTCTTCTATCAGATATTGGAAAAAGGTTTTTTATAATATACGGTAATTCCTCGCTTATAAATGTCCAATACTTCTGCCCATAAACCATATCAGTGTAAAAACTTCTGTTAACCTCCGGCATAACTACAGCAAGGTTCATAGAAGTAACATACCTTTCAATTGATGTTCTCCTCTGCCATATGGTATGGTCATCAGACAACCCATGAAGTAAATAAAGAACCGGATATCCACTACTCTCTTTTTTTCTGACTTCATCTTTATTTTTACCATTATTACCAGAAAGATATCCCGGCTGAGGTAAAATTATATACATTGACGAAGCAATTTGCAGTACTTCAGAATGAAAATTACAATGAATTAATGCCATACAAACATCCTCCTTAATATGTTTAATCTTTAAATATCACTTGATTACAAAATTTCTTGCCTGCTTTTCCAGATTCATAATCTTCTCCTCAATATTTTCTTTGGAAACAATATGTTTATCGAAAGCTATAGAATCTAGCATATATTCATTTGTTTCTATAGAATAATGAGTCATATCTCTATAATTGTCAAGATTATGAGTTATGGTTTCAATATCCTGAAAATCAAGAATTTTTACGTTTTTGAAATCCTTGCAGTTTTCAAATATATATTTTTTTAATTCTATTTCATTTTTAAACAATCCCCTTTCATCTAAAAATTTATGTGCAAGAATTGAAAAAGGTGGATAAAATAGCACAAATTCTATATTAGGATTGTTTTTTATCACACCTATTAGATTTTTATCTGCATTATCTTTAAGGTACTCCCATGTGAACTCTTCAGGATTGGCCCTTGCCAAATCATCTTGAGCAAAATTCCAATCCTTCATTGCATTTTCGGCACAGAATTTCGATGTATTATACCATGTATTAAGCATTTCCAGGTTATGGGTCATCGTATAATGCATCTTACCCCTATATTCATTAAGAAATATATAGTAACACCTCAAAAGGGTATCAAAGTTGCACAG
>CAZEYH010000178.1:3725-5922 GCA_964515895.1 uncultured Clostridiaceae bacterium
TATATTCATTAAGAAATATATAGTAACACCTCAAAAGGGTATCAAAGTTGCACAGATACTTTAAATCGGTAATTGTCTTGTTATCGTATAAGTAGTAAGGAAAACCTTTTCCCGTTTCCGTTACTCTTTTGGTATCACCCCTGAAAGCAAAATAGTTTAACTCCCATATTATTGTGTCAGCTTTTTTCCTATTTGTAACTACATCAGTGGTGAGTTTCTGTTCATACATTGAAGCTCCCATCATAGAAAGCTTTACTGCCTTTCTATCTAGCTTTGACTGTACACTTGAAGTAAGAAAGTTGTCTGTCATGCTTGTCCCTACAATTGCAAGACTATAATCTTGGGTTCTTGCCAATCCCGGGTTCTGATATCTCTGATCACTAAAATAGACAGGCTTGTACAATGTAGGCCTTCTATAAAATTGATATGGGTCAACTATATAATTTACAAATGACAAAGGAAATAGTGCTATTACTGTTATTAATATTATTTTTAAAATGAATTCTTTTATCCTCATGGATTCCTTACGCATTATTTTATCTTTATGCGCTATTAATTCTTTATGCTCTATAGATTTCTCATGGGTTACAGATTCCTTATTCACCATAGATTCTTTAAGCGTCATTTAGTTTTTTTAACCACCCTTCTAAAATTCCTCTTATAATTCTTCATACAACTCTTTCCATAATTCCATCTGCAATTTCCGGTATAATTTCATCTACAATACTTTCTAAAATTGAAAATAAATAAATTGCTTGTTTTCACTAAATGCCAGCCAAAAAGTTGCAGTAACAAGTATTGAGTAAACGGCCCATCTGGTAATGGTAGGTTTTTCCGAAAGCCAACCTATTATGTTTCTTCTTCTCTGTAGAAGATGAACTCCTTCTACAGTAATTATTCCTATAAAACAGACAATAAGCTGGAATTTCGTTAGTGCCATGCCGGATATTGAGTTTACTAAATACTGTATATTAGTTATTTTACCAATATCAGTAAACAGGTGTCTTGTTATATATAGCGCGTCTTCTATTGAATTGGCCCTAAAAAATATCCATGCGAATGTGACCAGGCTAAATGTAAATGCTACCTGAACACATTTATATATAAATGGTACTTTATTCATTCTAGTAAGCTCTACTAATTTTTTCTTTACAGGAGATAATGCTCTGCCAATAACCAGATATGTTCCATGAAGAGCACCCCACGCCACAAAAGTCCAATTTGCCCCATGCCATAATCCACTTACTAAAAATGTTATAAAAAGGTTAAAATAGTGTCGTCCCTTACTTACTCTGTTTCCTCCAAGGGGAATGTAAAGATAATCTCTAAACCAACTGGAAAGAGATATATGCCACCTTCTCCAAAACTCATCTATGGATTTCGAAAAATAAGGTCTTTTAAAATTCTGCATCAAGTCAAAGCCCATTACTTTTGCACTTCCGATTGCTATATCCGAATATCCGGAAAAATCGCAAAAAATTTGAAATGCAAAAAATATTGTAGCAATAATAAACTGAATACTGTTATGTTTAGTAGGATTACTATATATTGCACTTACAGCTACACCCAGCCTATCCGCAATAACTACTTTTTTGAAAAACCCCCAGGCCATAATTTTAAGGCCGGCGGTTATCCTTTCATAATTAAATTTATTCTTTTCATAAAACTGTGGCAAAAGCCTATCAGCCCGCTCAATTGGTCCTGCAACAAGTTGAGGGAAAAAAGATACATATAATGCAAATATTCCAAAATGTTTTTCAGGTTTTATAGTTCCTCTATAAACATCAATGGAATAACTCAATGTCTGGAAGGTATAGAATGATATACCCATAGGCAAAAGAAGATTAAAGCCCGGGACATTATATGATATGTTTAACTGCTGAAAGAGTGCTCTTAAGGAATCATTAAAAAAGTTAAAATATTTAAATACAATCAGTAACCCCAAGTTGGCAAAAAGGCTCAAAAATAAATACTTCTTTCTTTTCTTCGTATGTTCTTCACGCCCCATTTTAAGACCTGTAAAATAAGCAACAGAAGTAGATATTATTATCAGAATTATGTATTCAGGTCTCCATGCCATATAAAAGTAATAACTGCCTGCAAGCAAAAGCACCCACCTCGCTCTATGGGGCAACAAAAAATACAACACAGTTACAATTGGGTAAAATATTAAAAACTCCAATGAATTAAAAAGCAC
>CAZEYH010000179.1:0-1193 GCA_964515895.1 uncultured Clostridiaceae bacterium
CTTAATATGGTAGATAATATATCGGAGGATATAATCAGAGAAGGCGGTCAGTTAACTCTAACATGGAGTATGGACGAAAGATCTGCTATAGTTCTTGGCGGGAAAGTGTTTACAGTTGATGATTTGGATGATGCTACAAAAGAAGATGGCGAGTTACATTATGCCAGTCTTATTCCTGATTATTTTGGGAAACTGTGGCCTTTGGGAAGATATAGCATAAAGATTGAAAATGTTCCGCTATACAGGACATTTGATATGAATGCGGGGGGCGTAATAAAAACTGATGATGGAGAAGACTGGGGTGGTGCTTTTAATGGAATTGGACAGAAACTTTACTCGAGTGCATATATTAAACCACAATATCTTTTCTATAGCAACGAAGAAATAAAGCTTGAAAAGAATTATCCTGATCCGCTTATTATTTCCGATATATATGGCAAGATGCCAAACGAAGATATTTCCGCCGCAAACGCCTTTGATAATGATGATGAAACATCCTGGGATATTATTAGGGGAGATCCCAAAGAGGAAAAGGAAGAATCGGTTTGTATAGAAATTAATGAGGTTAAGCAAATTGGGAAGATTAGAATAAAACTTGCAGCAGATTATAAATTTCATTTTACTTTTTATGGAAGTAACGAATATGGCAAATTTAATGATAAAATATTTACACAGGAAAATATTGAGACAAAAGACGGAGTGTATGAAGTTGAACTCGAACCTGATAAGCTTCCTGCACCTTATAAATACTATAAAATCGAAATCAAGCTAACCCAAGAAAACCACATAAACGAGGTGTCTATAGTTCAAATTGATTTGTTTGATGAAACGGCTTACGGTTATATAAACCCCAGAGTAGAATTATACGGGCCCATTGACCTCTCAAGGTATAGTCCTGCACCAAGGCTAATTATTAACTGGGAATCTAGTACCCCGGGAGGCACGGAATATGATGTTTATACTGCAATTACCAATTCAGAAGACGAGGAACCAACTCTCTGGAGTAAAGCAAATAAAGGTCAGGATGTACCGGGTATTACTGAAGGCATGGATTATACAGGCAAGTATCTTTGGATAAAGGAAGAACTTAATACAAAAAAGGAAAAAGAGACACCTATACGTAGCAAGTTATACATTGAGATTATGGAATAAGTAATAGAATGAGTAACAGAATAAATAGGGGGATATACATT
>CAZEYH010000179.1:1293-3864 GCA_964515895.1 uncultured Clostridiaceae bacterium
ACATTGGTATATTTGTATTAGAGAGGTGAAGTTTTAAGTGAAATCGTATTTTTTTCACCTATTCAATAAGAACATAGAGAACACAAAGAACATAGAAAACATAAAGAATATGAAAAAATATAACAAGGGTTTTACCCTTATAGAACTACTTATAGTATTATCTCTATTTGTTGTATTATTGGCAGGAATATTCTCTATCATAAGCATTGTTCAAAAAAGCTACTGTAGTGCTGATACAAGATCTAAAGTAATGGAAAAGGTGAATCTAGCTTTAATGGTAATTGATAAAGATATAAGGTCTGCATCAAAACCAAACAAATTAACCAATTCTATAATTGTACACTCTGCGGAGGGAAACCTCTCCAAAGGACAGAGTATGGATGTTTATTACCACTACCATAATGAAAATGATAATACAGATAAGTACTATAGAATCGGATATAGGCTTCTTCCAATTGATAAATCAAAATTACAGAGGGGTTGGGTAGAATGTACGGATCCTATTCCTCCTGTTGATACTGCAAAACCTTTTTATGGCGAGATTATCGATGATTCAACCGATTACGAATCCGGAGAAGGCGGAAAATGGAAAACTATACTTGATGGTGTAGAATATGAGAAAGGCAGCATTAATATAGAAATATTTGAAGACATAACAGAAGATGCGGATTCCGAAAGAAGGACAATTAAGGTTACTTTTGTTGTAAATGATACTGAAAAACCATTAAAGGTACCGGTTACTATTGAAAAATCACTAACAAGTAGGACCAAAGGTATTCCGACGAATTAAGTTTAATAATATAATCTTTTACAAATTTATAGCTATATTTATTAGACAACTTTCTAACATAATATACCATTAAATAATTAGGGCTAATCCGGAAAAAGTAATTCAGAAAAACAATCCGGAAAAACCAATATAGAAAAAAGTATAATAAAAAAGTAGTACTGAAAAGACAATTTAGAAAAGATAGTTTTGAAAATAAATTTAGAAACATGCTGATATAAGTTTATATGTGAAAAAGAGGTGCTTTATGAGGCGAAAATTTAATAATTCAAAAGGAGTTGTAATGCCAACAATAATAATTATAATTGCCATTGTAACTCTGCTTTCAATTTCAGCAATTTTCGTTATAGATAATCAGACTTTAGCGGTTAGCAGAACTAAAATCGGCGAAGATGCTATACACATTGCAGAAGCAGGTTATAATTATTATCTATGGCATTTGAATGATGATACCCAGTTTTACAGAATAGGACTCGACAAAGATGGAAAACTTGTACCTGAAACATATTATACTGAAGCAGAAAATGATTTATGGGTTGATTTTCCTAAAGAATATGAGCCTGTAGAGTATGCAAGTGCAGGTAAGGTGGTAGGCTATTACAGGCTTCATATAGTTCCTCCTAGCATAGGCGAACCCGTTGTTACAATACGTTCTACCGGTTGGACAACGGAGAAGGCTGATAATAAAAAGACCATAGAAGTTAAAGTCCATAAAAAATTATTCACCAATTATGTTTGCTTTGCAGGGGACATGAGTACCCCATCCGGTACTCTGTTATATTGGGGAGATGGGGAGGAAGTACGCGGTCCTTTCCATACGAATGGAAATCTTCGGACATTAGGGAGACCTATTTTTCATGATGATGTGTGCTATGCTAAAGATTGGAATAATGGGGGAAGTCCTGTTTTTAAAAAACCGGGGCAACCACAAAAAGTAGAATCACTAATTTTCCCCGAGTCTAATAAATCCCTTGCATATTGGGGAGAAGAAGTCAATGGGGGTTATAAATACGAAGGACGTACATGTATTTTGCTTGAGAATAGCGCTTTACACATAAGAAATGTCAAAATCGAAAAAAATGCAATAAAGCTACATCCCTTGCCTCAGAGCTCCGTAATTTACATAAAAGGTGACTTATATATTTCAGGGGTACTTGATGGTAGGTTGACAATTCTTGTAGAAGGAAACATATATATCACTCGACGGGATCCAACGGATTATAACTACAATAATGCCAAATACACAGGAGGAATAGAATATGCTAATACTAATATTCCAACCCTTACCGAAGAAAATCCTATAGACCCATCAGATGATATGCTGGGTCTTGTATCAAACGGAAATATTTATGTGCATTCTTACGGATGGCCCAAATGGGGTAAAGCATGGCCGTGGTCTAAAGAAGGAGAATATATTGATACATCTTATCGGGATTCAAGTAGTACAAAGAACATTACTATTCATGCGGCTTTATTTGGCTATTCTACAAAAAGTTGTTATGGAGTCCAGGACTATAATAATCTGGGGAATATGGGAAGAATATATTTTACCGGTTCCCAGGTTTTTAGTAAAATGGGGGCAACTTATACTACCAGTGGAAGTAGAATTTATGGTTATAAGGAAGATAATACTTTTGATTTGAGAATGCGCTATGATGCACCTCCACATTTCCTGGAACCTAAAAACTCCGGTTGGGAGGTAAAAAGCTGGCGCCAGATAACACCACCGTAAGGATTTATTTTATTGATGCTATGGAACCTGATACTATCTTCTTAATATAATC
>CAZEYH010000179.1:3964-5865 GCA_964515895.1 uncultured Clostridiaceae bacterium
ATCCTGTCTATGGTTTTTGCTGCACCTATAGTATGAAGAGTACTTAAAACAAGATGACCGGTTTCTG
Organism: uncultured Clostridiaceae bacterium; assembly: GCA_964515895.1. Taxonomy (GTDB): domain Bacteria; phylum Bacillota; class Clostridia; order Acetivibrionales; family DUMC01; genus CAZEYH01. The sequence goes on from CAZEYH010000179.1 coordinate 4,032, forward strand.
CAGCAGTAAGGGCAATACTTATACTTTCCAAATCTCTCATTTCGCCTATGAGAATAACATCCGGATCCTGCCTTAAAGCAGCCCTAAGCGCACTTGTAAAGTTTAATGAATCTGAACCGATTTCTCTTTGGTTTACAATACTTTTCCTATGATTATGAACATATTCTATGGGTTCTTCAAGAGTAAGTATATGACAATCTCTATTGGAATTGATCCAATCAATCATTGCAGCCAGGGTGGTAGATTTTCCTGTACCCGTAGGACCGGTAACAAGGATTAGACCCTTTGTTTGCTTGCATAAGTCGATTATTACAGGAGGTAACCCAAGAGAATCAAAGTCCGGTATTTCATGGTTTACCAGCCTAAGGGAAATACTGTATGAACCCTTTTGACGAAAGGCATTAAGCCTGAAACGGATATTATCGCCATATGATATGGATGCATCCACTTCACCTTTAAGATAAAGGGTATCTAGTTGTTTTTTTGATAGGACGGATTTTACAAAGGTGTCCGTATCCCCGTTTAATACGGAAGTATTTCCGATAGGTACAAGTCTGCCGTTTACACGACACATAGGAGGTATACCTGAAGTAATATGGAGGTCTGAGGCTTTTCTCCTCACAGCTTCATCAAGCAATTGGTAGATATTTCCCATCATTAATTAACCACCATCCATTAAATAGTAATTTGGAGGCACAAGGGGATAGTCCCCTCGTGTCTTAATGCTCTTGTGTCCTTGTATCTCTCTAATTAGCCAGCATAGTAAAAAAGCTGACAAAATATGTGATAAGAAATGTACGTTCCGTACTATTCTGCAAGATAGGGAAAATCTCCTGCATAGTATGGTAATTTTATTAAAAAAAATTATATTTCCCGTGTTTCCTACAGAGTAATTCTCCTACACTCAAGGTAATATCTTTTTTCTTCGGCCTCACCCATGGAAAAAGTTTTTCTAGGCAGCGTACCGTCGACAATTACTGTTTTAAACAGCTGGTGCTTATCTATAGACGGCAAGTAAAACCCTAAATTGCCGGCCTTTGCACCTATTGATGTAACAACATCATCTCCATGTATATAATCTATTTTAGTTTTTGGATTATTTTCAATATAATCATCAAGAAACTCCTGTAGTGTAGCTACATCAAGATTATGTAAGGGCTTTTCTATAATTGCCAGATAGTAATTATCACCGGAAATAAAGGGAAGAAGATGGTAACTAGCCGATTTTTTACGAATCACATCTATTTCCTTGTCTAATTCTTCTTTTGAAGAAAACGTCTTAAATGAAACCGGAGAATAATTTCCCAAGTATTCCTTCATGGCATTTATCAGTTTCTTTGAATCCACATTAAACAGCACTCTGTGAATTGGTTCAAAAATTAAACCCTCATCATGTACATTAATTATTTCCACCATTGCATACCTTGCCGGGTGATGAGCTAGCTTTTCAGGCGGTAATGAAGCTTTTACATTTTCCCAATGGACTTTTGCAGATGCCAAGGAATGATTGCCATCACCTACTGCAAACAAAAGCACTCCTTTTTCAGCATCTATACAATATTTCTTTTGGAAATATTCAGGCTCTGCAAGTTTTTTAAGAGCTGAGGCAATGTTTTGAATCATCTTATGCCCGGTAATCCTATAACCTCTTACATGGCCTCCTCCCATCACTAAATCAAAATCATATATCTTTTCAATGCCAATATCATTATCGATACCATTACTAATATGGTTATCGGTACCATTACCAATACCATTATAATTAATGTTGGTATTCATATCAATATTTTTATTGCCATTAATATTATTGCCCAAACCGGAAACGGCTTTGGCT
>CAZEYH010000180.1:0-5836 GCA_964515895.1 uncultured Clostridiaceae bacterium
AAATCTTCAGGTAATGTAATAACAACGGTTCTATCTCCTGCAATTAGTTCATAAATAGTTTCTTCAGGGAAGATATTGGATGCATATGTTTTAAAGCTCAAATATCTATAACTGTTTCTTGATGTTGCAGTATTAGGATCCAGGCTTTCACTGAAATTAATAAATAACTGCCTGTCCTTAACTTTTACAGATTTCACTTCCGGACTTATATTATCTACGACTGTAAATTCAATTGTTATAGGTATTATCCTGTTTTCCTGAGGTGTATAATCCACTACATCCTGTATAGTTAAAATATAGTAATCAGGGTCAAAAACTGTTCCGCCAGGACGTTGTAATTCAATTTTATTCCTATAAACTCTTCCTGCACCATCTTTATACCATCCGGTTTGTGCTAAGGATATTGTATTGCCATTGGAATTTTTAAGAACATACGTTGCTCCTGTAGGTAATACATCCTTTGAAAATTCTAAAATTATTTTATCTTGATCTTTAATCTCATAATCTACATATTCAGGTATTTCTGTATCTATAGTTGGTTCTACAGTAGTTTTAAGAGTCTTCTTACTGCCATAAAGATCGCTAACATTAAAGAAATTCAATTCGGTGCCTTCAGGTCTTAAGGCTGCTGTTCTTTCAAATTCTATAGTGTATGTTTTCATATCTTCTTCATACTCCACAACAGCAACTTTTCCGCCCTGTCTTGCCAATATCTGGTCCTTTACTATGGGTTCTACAGGTTTAGTAAATCGTAATTTCAACATAGTTTGTGTAACACTGATTATTTCCTCTATGTCCAGTTCAGTTGTATCTTCTGCAACGGTAAATTCTATTGGATCAGTTAAAACTTTAAACCCTGCATAGTCCACTATCCCGGATCTTATACCCAGCTTGTAAGTCCCATTTTCCAGCCTTTTTGAAAGACTTATATCTACTGTAGAAGCATTGGTCATTTTCAACCCGGATGTGCCTATTGTTTTTCCATCAAGAGTGTAGTTTGAAGAATAGGCAGCATATTTTACCGGCTCACTAAAAGACACCCTTATAATCTTATTACCTAAAGCTTTAACTGACAGAACTTCAGGTTCATACCTATCTATAACATAATCAATAGTTGCATCATAATTCCTTTTAAGACCTATTTCTTTTTTTACAGATATATCAACATTTTGTTGAGATTTTAACGGTTCATCCATCAAAAGTGTTACAGTCTTTCTATCGAAAGATAAACTAATATTCGATATTTTTAACTCATCTTCTTTTGATGTAACAATATAGTTATTAAAATTTAGTGCTCTATCAACATCCACTGCCTTATTAAATTTTACATATATTTCTACAAGATTATCAACTTCAACAGACACTACCTCAAGAGAACGTACTACCACATTGACAGTAGCAAAGGCAGTTATTTCTGTACCTTCTACATCTCCGGTAATAGTATTATCGCCTTCAACTAGATTCTCATTATCAAAATTCCACTCTACAGGAACATCTTCTACCGAACCATCACTGTATGTAGCTTGTACCACATTTGGAAACAGGACTTTTTCTCCATCGTATACAGTGCCTAAGTCAATTTCTTTTAAAGATACTATTTCAGGTATATCAATTACCTCTCTATATAGCCCAGTGGCAATAGCTTTACTTTCTTCTATTGAGCCATCATCAACCAGCTTTTCTAATAACGTCATATCAGAATCCTTTATAGGAAGCTGCAAGGCTTCAACAATCCCAACAGCTATATCAGCATTGTTAAGCTCCTCAAGACCCATAAGGTCCCATAGACCTACATTAAAGGCAAAATCCATAACCTCTCCCCACTTAAAATCTCCACCTTCACCATAATCCTGATTATATCCAAGAGCTTCAAGAAGAACTTTATAAAACATTTGAGCTGTAACTTTACCCTGGGGATTAAAACTGCCATCGGTATTACCTCTCCACCCAAACTGTGGGTTATCCTTTATGTATGACAATATATTTCTACCCTCAGCCCATGAAATTACATCAGCATCAGTAAAATTGCCTTCACCTTCATGCTCTAATGCAGTTTTCTCGTAATTATCGCCTGCAAGCCTTAATGTTAATATAACAGCCTGTAAACGCTCGGTTGACTTAGATAAATATTCCTCAGTAAGACCTTTGCCTTCCCCCTTCAAAACACCAAGTATTTCGCATATCTCTGTTTCGGATTTAGGTTCAGCATAAACACTGCTGCCCACTGTTAATAAGTTTATTATAAGTACAACCGCTAATAAAATATGTAGTATTTTTCGACTTAACTCTCTTGTTTTCATAAAATCAATCCCCCTGTGTAATAATTACATTGCACTTTTGTCATTTGTAAAATATATTTCCATAAATAGCCATGAATGTATCTGCATAGCTATATTTCTACAATTATTAGACTGTAATATTGCATTAATTGTTCCTATTTATACCTATTTTTAGTACTTGAGTTAATTATACCACCCAGAATTTGTGAAAGTCAAACTGATTGAGCTTATCTTTTTAAACTTCTATTTATGCCTTTGGCGTAGCAAAGCTCAAGTTGGTCAACACCTTTTTGGGGCATTGCAAGAGCTATAAGTGGCCGTTATTGGTAGTTAATTACACCAATATGTGTACACTTCTGAACCTTTATTACTACTTAAACTCGCATTAACTCATATTAGCTTATTATAATTTACAAAATATGAATTGTTCAACAATACTACTTGACTACAAAATATAGTTATGGTATTATTCATAATAAGAACAAGAATTGGAGAGTAAAATCATATGGAACTACCTAAATTAAAAATCGTATCTACAGTTGATGCTTTAGTTAATGAAATTACGCGCATGATTTTTGAATCTGATGTAAAGCCCGGAGATCAACTGATTGAAACTGAACTGTGTAAATATTTAAATGTGAGTCGTAATTCGCTAAGAGAAGCTTTCACATTCCTTGTAAATAACGGTCTACTTGTAAAAGAAAAAAACAGAGGGGTATTTGTAAAAAAGTTATCGTCTGTTGATGTTAATGAGATATATAACCTCAGACTATTTTTTGAAAGAGAAGCAGTAATAACTATAATTGAGAATAGTCTTCACCTTGATAGCATAAAAAAAGCACTTTCCATCCTTGAAAATACAAACTATAAAAATGAGTGGTTTAAGTATGTTGAGGCTGACATAGCTTTTCATAAATCAATAGTTGATGTAGTAGGAAATAGTAGGTTTTCTAATTTATATAAGCAGCATTTATATGAATATATGCTATGTATACGTCAATCTCGATTACGTTTTGTCCCTAGTGAAGTAAAGTTGGGGCAGCATTTCCGTATTCTTTCGGAAATTGAAAAGAGAGATAAAGATAAAGCCATTGAAGCTGTTATGTTACATTTAACAGAAGGTTGTGAAACTATAATTAAATGTTTTGAAGATCTTAATACATAAGCACTGCACAGTTGATATTACAAAACTAAATAAACTACCAAAAATAAGTAGGACTACTAAAAGTTTATTATAACACAAAATGTTCTACTAAGGAGTATGCATAATGATAAATATTTTAATTATTAAGAGCAATAATGATACCATAGGTTATGATTATGAAATAAGCACCTTTAAAAAATATGAGACGAATCCAATACTTAAAGGATATTCAAATGAAAAAGAGTTTTTTGATATTGCTAAAAATGCAGAAGTTATACTTTTTTCTTCGACAAAATTTGATAAACAAACCCTTGAGCAATTACCAAAGCTTAAAGTTCTTGCCCGCTACGGTATTGGTCTTGACAATGTTGATATTAATGCAGCTACAAATTTAGGCGTGTATGTTTGTAATACACCATCATATGGTTGTTATGATGTTGCACAACATACAATTTCCTTACTCCTTGCAGTAAATCAAAGTATACCCGGATTTGATAGAAATGTACGAACCGGGAATTGGTCTACAACTTCAATGCGCCCTGCCAGACGATTAAGAGACAAGATTTTGGGTATACTGGGTTTTGGAAGGATATCCAGATATGTTGCAAAAATGGCAAAAGGTTTTGGCATGGAAGTATGGGCAACAGATCCTTATGTAGAGATAGAAGATTTCCTTGTAGCTGATGTGAAAAAAGTAAGCCTGGATGAATTATTGGCATCATGCGACTACATATCAATAAATGCCCCCTTAACAAAGTCCACATATCATATAATTGATATAAATGCTCTTAAACTTATGAAACCATCAGCAATATTAATCAATACCAGTAGAGGTGGACTTGTTAATACAGATGCTCTAATATACGCCCTTGAAAATAATCTCATTACAGGCGCTGGGCTAGATGTTTTTGAGGATGAACCACTAAAACCTGATTCAAAATTGCTAACTTTTAGTAATGTAGTAATGACTCCGCATATTGCATGGTTTTCTGACGAAGCAATGGTTGATTTACATAAAGAAATAACAGATAATGTACTTGGCTATTTGCAAAATGGTGTTCCAAATAATGCCGTAAACGCACCACAAATAACTGAACATAAATTTAATAAAAATAAATCGGAGGCTTATATATGATGACAAGTTTAAATAATAAATTAATTAACAGAGACAAGATATTTGGCACTACACTTACTTCAGTTGAATGGACTGGTATGATTGAACTTTTTAAAAATGATGCACTAGATTTCTTAATGTTTGATCTTGAACACAGCCGATTTTCTATTGAATCAGTGGAAAACATTGTACGGCTTTGCCGCTATGTTGGAATACCAACAATAGCAAGAGTTCCTGATACAACATATATTGATATTTCCAGGACATTCGATATGGGTGTTAACGGTATTCTTGTTCCAAGAGTTGAAACATTAGAACAAGCAAAGGCTGCTATAAGCTATGCGAAATTTTATCCTGAGGGAAAAAAGGGCTGTGGTGGCTTTGCACTACTTAAGGATGTTGCGGATACAAAAGAGTTTAATCAAAAGAAAATTATAATTCTTCAGATTGAATCACCACTTGGAATCAAAAATCTTGATGAAATACTCTCTAATGTGATAGTTGACGGTATTATTATTGGTCCTACCGACTTAACAATAACTAGTGGTATACCCTTTGATTATTATAATGAACGTATAACCCAATCTATTGGCAAAATTCTTGAAACATGCCTGAAACACAATATATCATGTGGAATATATTCAGATAATAAAGAGGAACTTACATACTGGTATAAAAGAGGAGTTAATCTTCTTTGGTCAGGTGCTGAAACTGTATTTTTTAAACGCGGCTATGATGATATGTGTAATTTTATCAGGAGTTTAGGATAATTAGGGGAGCTTTTAAACTCCCTACCTTATACTTCCATGGTTGTAATTCAATTCCTTAGTTTTTCAATTTCTTCAGCCATTAGTCCTGTTACTTTAACTATAAGAACTGCAGTATAGCATGCCAGAGTTATTTACTACGTTAAAAATTAAATTCCAATCTACAGCAGCATAATCATGAGAACCAATATTCCTTGTTCTTGATAATTTTGACCACTGTACATTTTTATTTTTTATCTTGAATTCTCTAGAAAGATGTTTTGTTAGTTCGCCTATCCTAATAATTTGTATTAATAACGCATCTTTGATTGATTGAGTCTATAGCATCCAATATGTGATTTAATACCATAAAACCCCTTTTCTCAATTTTCATATATAATTACTGACTCCTTTATAACAGACTCATAATCCAGTAAGGCATTTTCTTTGGCACTTTGCAATGTTAGAATATCAATCTTCTTTTTTAATTTTTGCTTTAAATCATCCATGTCCTCCAACACTTCTATCAATATATTTCGCCCTAGTTCAAACA
>CAZEYH010000181.1:0-5830 GCA_964515895.1 uncultured Clostridiaceae bacterium
GGATAAATTGTCTAAAACTTCAGCTTTTACTGAAAATTAATCTGTCTGCTAACATCATAAGCAATGTTACACATTTTGAAGTTACAACAAAAAGTTGGTACAGAATGGTATACTAAGAAGTTTACAGTAAAATATCCTTATTGATTGTGATATAATTATAAATAAACATTATTATTCTTCATATATAACCAATGGAATCTAATAATACAGCATTGTTACATAACAAAATATTTCGCAAGGAGAAGATATGTATGGCTAAAAGGTTATACAATAGAACATTGCTTCAGATTTTTTCAATATTATTTTTTGTCACATGCATCATGTTTATTTTTAATTTTGTTGTCTTCAACAATTCGGTATTAACTATGAATGAACAAATCAGTCAAAATAACCGTTTAATGGCTAGAAATATTATTCAAAAATTTGATCAATGTTTTGAAGAGATTAATACAAAAATATTCGATCTTAATTCTCTTAGTGCAAAAATATATAGTAAATTTGATCAGAGTATAGATCTACTAGATGCCCGCCACATTATCTCTACCGCATCAAGTCTTTTTACTCAATCTTATATCGAAGGTTTTGTTATTTTTTTCGATGATTACAGACTTGTTTTAACAGAAAGAGGAACTGAAGATTTCAGGATTACTTTTGAAAAAAAATATAAAAATAATAAGTATCCCCCGGAGTTTTGGCGTAGCTTTGCCGCTGTGAAACATCCACCTATTGTCGTTCCTTCCGGAGTTTATACAGATGTTTCACAGCATGGGATTTCCCACGAAAGAAGACTCTTGGCAATCATCGGTAATACTCAAACTAAAGTTACACGATTGAATATAATAGTATTCATCAACGAGAAAGAATTGTTAAATTACGTAAATCATCAGAGTATGTCAAAAGATTCTTCACTCATTGTCTTAGATCAAGATAAAAATGTAATACTTAATGCAGGAAATTATACAGGAAACGATATAAGCAAAGATATTGACAACTATTTAAGCAAGCTGTACTTTAACTCCGGAAATGAAAGCTTGGTAAAAAAAGATAACTATGAATATTTTTCTGTAAAATCAGACTATAACAATTATATTTATATATATAGAATACCTAGCAGTTCAAATGCTGCTTTTAATGTTATTAAAATAAATCAAATCATATTATTTTCTACATTACTAATAGGGATAGTTGTTTCCATCCTTTCCAGCCTGTTCCTATATAGACCAATTAAATATATACTGGAACTAATCGACAATAGATACTCAAAACCTAGTTATAACAAGTTTAAGCAGATTTACTACGGTATTGAAATGATGAAAAAAGAAAATAAATTGATAGAGAACCAAATAGAAATCGTTAAAGATGATATAATACGAGGTATATTTCTTAAACTAATCGATGATTATCTTTATTATCGAAATATCACTAAAGAAGAACTTGCTTATTTTAAGAGCATTTTTAACTGCAGAAACTTTTTTATAGTATTATTTAATATAGAATTGTGTCTAGAGAATGAAACCTCATATAATGACTTCTCTGCCAATGAAATTTTGTTTATACTAAAAAAGTATTTGGAACAAAATTTTGATAACTGTATCGTTTTCCATTATAATAGTATACAATTTATTGCTCTTGTTGGTATAAACAAGAAAGTAAAATTCATAGACTTACCGATAGTCATTCAGGATATTATTGACGACTTCATGTCTAAGATGTTTAAAGGTTATAATATAACAGCATTTTTAAGTAATCTTTACTCTCATGCAGAAGATTGTAATAAAGCCTTTAAAGATATAAAAATATGCGCTGGTTATAGAACTATTAAACCATCAAAAAAAGTTTTTGACACATCAGATTGCAATAATAATTATAACCTTAATTTTTGTTTTCCTGCAGATACCATCGAAAAGTTCACTAACTTCTTTTTGACAGGAAATCTGAAAGAAAGCAAAAATGCTATAAGTAAAATATTTGATATCATTACTGAAAATAGTCTTAGTTATATGGAGCTTATATATATTTCTACATACATCTTTACTAATATTATTAACGTTATGACAACTAATGGAATTGAAAGATCTGAAATTATTAAATTTGAAAGTAATTTTTGGGAGATGATAAATTATGGTAAGAATTATTATGAAATTAAATCATTTTTCGAAGAAATTATTGAACATACAATTCAAAAATCAAACTACAATAAAAAGAATAAGTTAAATAGAGAATTTGTTTTCGAATATATTAATCTACATTATTCAGAAGATCTTTATCTGGGAAAATTAGCAGATATTTTCGGTACTTCACCCAAATACTTTTCTAACTTCTTTAAAAGGTCATTTGGGATAAGCTTTATCGACTATCTTAACAGAATTAGAATTTCACATGCTAAAGATTATTTGAAAAATACTGATATACCTATTAGCGAGATAAGCAACAAACTTGGTTATACCCACTCAAGAACTTTCACAAATGTTTTTAAAAAGTACATTGGAGTGCCGCCAACAGAATACAGAAAACAGTTCAGATAATAATCTAATGAATTTCGGTGCATTTAATTTATGTAAGTGGACTTTTGAACGATTAATAAGGTTTTATAGAATATGAGCAATAATATTTTACAACTAGAAGGTGCAAAACTGGAAAAGAAGATAAAGAGGAAAGAAGTTTTAGAAAGACAAATTAAAGTGTACACTAAAAACTCCTAACAAAATTGGTAATACGTTTTTAAGATGCCTCCCTGAGGCACCAAACCCCGCAACTATGAAGATACCTCTTAAACTCCCTATTCGCTATAAAAAACCTCTGATACCTTTACCTCCAGTCCTTCGAAGCAAAAAGACCGTGCAATATCTTCTTTTTTGAAAGCAGCAAACTTGCTTATCTTATTATCTTCAAAACAATATATAAGTATACTTTCATTATCCGGATCAACTATCCAGAATTCCTTAACCCCTGAAATCATATATGTATTAAGTTTATCTACCATATCCTTCGAACGAGTATCCGATGATAATATCTCCACTACCAATGTAGGAGTTCCCATATATCTGCCTTTCTCATTAACTTTTCCCTCTATATCACATGCAATCAGAAGATCGGGCTGCATTACATCAGGATCCTTAAAACCAACTTTGTAGAAATGTACATCAAAAGGTGCATAAAATACCTTACACTTTTTTCCTTTAAGGTATTCTTTAATAATCACATGTAGCTCACCAGATATTTCTTGATGTCTCATGCTCGGTGATTGTAAAATAATAATCTCTCCATTTATATACTCCATCCTCAAGTCGCTCTTTTCATAAATATGTATAAACTCTTCATATGAAACTTTTTTTCCACCATACATATAGTCCAGAGTTTTTTCTTTTAACATAAAATAACGATCATAATCATTAACATATGGTGTCATTCTGATTGCCTTATGACCATTTTTTGTAACAATGACCTCATTATCTGCCATTACATAATCCAGGTATTTACCTAAGTTGTTTTTTAGTTCAGTTGCTGTAATGATCTCATAATAATTTTTTTCTTGTCTATCCATATCCGCCATACAAAGTTCCCCCTTAAATTTTGAGACAAATATACATTCACTACATTTATTCGTGCTATTATTATGTTAAGTATTTTAATATATTGTACGATATTTTGTCAATATATTCGTACATATTAATGTGATTATTCTGTGATATTGTCATATTGAAAATATTCTATTAAAATGTCACTTATGAGAAGAGAGGAGACCTTCAATATGACTAAAAAGGAAATAACAAGGTTTCGGGTTATAAATCAAATAATTGATAAAGTGATTACCATCAGAGAAGCTGCTGAACTTTTGAGTCTCAGTGAACGCCAAGTGATAAGGTTAAAGAAAGGAGTTGCATTAGAAGGACCTGCGTTCATAATCCACAAAAATAGAGGTAGAAAGCCAGCACATGCTATCAATGATGAACTTAGAACCACTATAATTAACCTGAAACAAACAAAATATGAAGAAGCAAATTTTGCTCATTATCAGGAACTACTTGAAAGATATGAAGGTATTAGCGTAAGTTATCCAACAGTATACAGAGTATTAACAGCTGAAGGTATTAGGAGTCCTAAAAAACATCGTAAATCCAAAGCACATCATAGAAGGAAAAGAAAACCTCAAAGGGGTATGCTCGTACAAATAGACGCTTCGCCTCACGAATGGTTCTTTGGTGGTGAGAAATGCTTTTTACACGGTGCAATAGATGATGCTACTGGGGAAATTCTCGCACTCTTTTTTGCACCTACAGAGTGTCTGGAAGGCTACTTTGAAATAATGAGGCAGATTATCACCAATCATGGGTTACCAATTAGCATTTACTGCGATAGGCATACTATATTTGTATCTCCAAAAGGTGGTAAGCTTACGATTGAACAAGAGCTAAATGGAGAAGTAGTAAACCTTACTCAATTTGGTAGAGCCATGGAAGAGCTAGGAATAACTATCATAAATGCAAAATCAGCCCCGGCAAAAGGTCGTATAGAGAGGTTGTGGGAAACATTGCAGAGCAGGCTTCCTGTTGAATTTAAAATAAATGGAATTACAACCATAGAAGCTGCAAATAAATTCTTATATCAATTTATGAAGATATATAATGGAAAATTCAGTGTTGAACCTGAAAATCCTGTAGATGCTTTTAGAAAGGTTGATCCGGATGTTAAACTTGATAATATACTTTGTAGAAAAGAAGAACGTACAATCATAGAAGGTTCTGCATTTTCATATAATGGGAAATATTATCAACTTATTAAAAACGGTAAAAAAGTACCTGCTATGCCTAAAGCAAAACTAACCGTCTTAACCAGTTCTAAGATAGGTATTAAAGCTATTTACCTGGGTGAAGTTTATGAAACATTGTTGCTTGAAGAAAGACCTAAAAAAGCCACTTTAAATCGTCCCAAAAAGCAAATTGAGGAGCATGTTTACACTAAACCTAGTGCTGAACATCCTTGGCGCCAAAAAACTACAAAACAGCCCATACTCTATGAGGAAACTGACTCTGAAATCCTCAAGATGTTGGATGATCTATTCAACTCAACACGAGCATGGGCATGAGAAAAGAAAAGATCTTCAATATATTTATAATATATAATCTTTGATATGATTTATCAAGGGGGTAATTTTTGCTGCCTAAAATTATTTATACAAATTTTTCGTACCGTTTTTTATAGTACTGACATCCGCAAACCAGTGTTACTAGATAGCTACCACTTGTTCTTTTAGCTGAGTCCCGAGGCATTACTAACATTAAATTTGGCTATTATAAACTCTGGCGACCGCCATGCTAAAATAGTAAATCCGAGGATAATGAGAAACTACCACTTGTTCCTTCCCTTCATCCCTCGGCAATTTTTTCATAGCATGGCGGAACGTGTTTATCAAGACACCGTGGAATAAATGGGAGGGGCCCGGCTTTGCCGGGAGGTAACCCGTTTATGCCGCGAAAGGTCTTGATGAACACGTTAGCTAGACGGTACTTATGATGATTGTTAAACAATACAATTCAATTTTTTATAGTATTACTTTTATAAAGTTTCGACTTGTAAAAAATGTAATTTGAACAAAATACTGTTTCTTTCAATGTTTATTGTGTCCTCTTAAGGTGACATTTTTATAGAATAAAATATGCCTTTTTTAGGTGACATTTTCACAGACTATTGACAGTACAAAAAATTTTTTAAGTACATTTAATTTCTAGCATATTTTAGTTGACATTATCCTGCTTTTCATCAATTATCACACCAAGTTGAGAATCATATTTTTTTAAGGTTATAACAATTTCTTTTTTGAGTGTACGCA
>CAZEYH010000182.1:0-5812 GCA_964515895.1 uncultured Clostridiaceae bacterium
CTGATGCAATTGATTCACTTAGGGCTGCTGTTGAGATTCATGGAGTTAGGGTTTGTGGTGAGCTAAAACTTCGTATGATGTATGATAATTGGGATGCAATAAGATTATATAGATTTTGTGGTGAAAAAGGACTTCCTGTAACAGTACATATAGATTATGAGTTTGATACAGGAAGAAGATACCCAAGACCTAATTATTGGTACGGTGGTGGAATTGAAGCCTTTGAAAGGGCTATAAAAGCATGTCCGGAGACAATATTCCTAGGTCATGCTCCCGGGTTTTGGGCACACATATCCGGTGATGATAAATATGATAAGGAAGCTTATCCAAAAGGAAAAGTACTACCTGGGGGAAAGCTCATTGATATGTTAAGAAAATATCCTAACCTTTATTGTGACATTTCAGCAGGTTCAGGCTGCAATGCTTTATCTCGTGATCCTGAATTTGCAAAGAAGTTTCTAGTAGAGTTTCAGGATAGAGTGCTTTATGCAAGAGACTATTTTGATAATAAGCATCAGGAGTTTCTTAATAATCTTGGTCTTCCTAAAGAGATCTTAGAGAAAATTTATTCGGGAAATGCCCTTAAATTAGTGCCGGAAAAGAGGCTGTAAAAAATTTAATGTAAAGTGAAAAAATTCTCCTTCTTGGCAATAATATACAATACAAGCAGCTTAATTTAGCTGCTTGAGCAAAAAATATCAATTGCTTCAGAAGGAGCAATTCTTAAAGTTTACACTAAATTAATTTCACTCCCCCGGAAATTAGAAGGGAACATTTGAATCTATCGAGAATAAAAAGCTTTCCTATATCGACTTGGGGATATACCGGTATCTTTTTTGAATATTTTGCTGAAGTATGCTGTATCGTTAAATCCTACAGTATAGCAAATATCGGTAATAGACATGCTCTTGTCTCTCATAAGGTCTATGGCTTTAGCAACACGGAGAGAGTTTTTATATTCTACAAAAGTTTTACCGGTTATTTGTTTGAATAAAAAACTAAAATATGCTTGCGACAACATAGCCATTTTGCTTGCATCTTCGAGACTTAAGTCCTCACTATAATTTTCATTTATATATATTATAGTTTTATTTATTGCATCTTTATATTTTTCAAATAATTCAAAGGTTTTTCCATTATCCTGATTCATATATTCTCTTTCATATTCTCTAGATATAATAGCAAGCAGCTTTAAAAGATCTGCCTTTATGTTTATTTCGAAATATTTCTGCTCATTATTAAACTCATATAGCATTTCACCAAAAAGAGATTCCACTTTGCTTTGAACAGTGCCATTTAAAAGCAATCCTGGCTTTATATCTTCTGTAGATACAAGAAACGGCTCAAGGTATGCAAAATCAAAAAGAGAAGAATCAATATAAGGCCTATTTTTATTATAAGTAATGTTTTCATTAATAAAATCTGTTGAAAACTCACATCCTAAAATACTCGCTTCTTCTTCAGGAACCCGGTTGACTTGGTGAGCTACAAAGGGTGGGAGTACAAAAATAGTGCCCTTTACCATAATGTGACACTTATCGTTTACTACATGCTCTAAACAACCTTTATTAACATACCATATTTGCATATAATCATGAGTATGAATATAAGTCCCGGACATTTCTTTATTTGATAAATAGTAAATTTTAAAAGGAATTGATTTTTTAAATGTCTCACTTGCTTTATTTATATAAACTTGACATTTATTGTCCTGATTAATTCTAGCCATAATGTAAAAGACACTCCTTCCCAACTATTGTACATGGCACTACCTAAATTATATCGAATTATGACGAATACTACAATACGATTTGCACCGAATTATTCCATAATTAACACATTATTTAAGTATTACTTTATTCCCAATAGATAAATTGCTGCAAAACTTAGTATAATACCTATATAAGCTGTTTTTGAGACATTTTCTTTAAGTATAATTCGACTGAATATTACAACGGAAACTATATTAAGTATGCTCATTAGTGGGAAAAACAAAGCGGATTTAAACTTTGTTATATATAACATATATATCATATTGGTGATATCAGTTATAAGTGCAGGTGATGCAGTATAAAACAGAAATCTACCTGCAAGGGGGAATTTACGATTCCTTTTTAACTTTGAAATAATAATATAGGGTATACCAACTACTACAACTATAAGATTATATAAAATTAAATATTCCTTAATAAAACCGTCAAATGTCAACATGTATTGTTTTGTAAATATTACTGCTATTCCTACTGCAAGGGTGCAGGTTGAAGCCAGTATGGCCCATTTAAGACTTATTTTTTTAGATATTGTACCTTCCCTATAAGAACCTTGATTGAAAAGAAGTAAGACTATTACAAATAATATAAGACCAATAATCTGGAATATACCCATGCTTTCTTTCCATAGAACAAGACTTACTATAATAGGTACTATTGATTGAAAACTATAAATTATGTTAGTAAGAGAAGTAGGGCCTTCGTTTAATGCACTAATAAGTAATATGTAGGAAATTAAATAAAATACAGCAAAACAGGCTGGATATAAAATCATGTCTAACCTAAACGTATATTTATACCAAGGGGGAATTATAAAAAGGAAGACAAGTTGAAAAAATGAAAAAAGTATAGTAAAAAAAATCGAGTCATGCAAATTTTTTATATAGTCTTTTTGGGCCATTTTGACTGCTATTGCATTAAGACCCCTTAAAATTGAGAATGCAAAAAAAGTAAAATATATCATTGATGCCTCCAGTATATAATTATTTATTTCATATAAATAATACCATAATTTGCTGGAAAGTAAATGAAAAGTGAAAAGTATAATTAAATTTACTCTTCAGAGCTGTCGGAAATCAAATTCACTTGCTTGTATATGGCTTGATTTGGTATAATATGAATAAGATTTTACTACATAACTTTATATCAACAAAAAAGAAGGAGGAAAGGGCACTTGTTCACAATATAGATGGATTCATAGCTTAAACTGTAGTAGAATTCTCAACTGAATTCACAGCTTAATCTAAAATTAATACATAAATCCCCGTGACCTATGCATGCCCTATATATAATAATATGAAACTGATAATAATAGGTACAGGTTCTAGAGGTGGAGTATATGCTAAATATGCGAAAAAACATGATGCAGAAATTGTTGCTGTAGCTGATCCAAATGAAGAACGATTAAATAATTTTGCACAAAAGTACAACGTATCTAATAATGGATTATACAAATCTTGGGAAGAGGCATTAGTACCTGATAAATATGCTGATGCGGTGATTATAACTACTCCGGATAAAGTTCATTATGAACCCACAATGGCTGCTCTTGAAAAAGGTTATAATGTATTGCTTGAAAAGCCTATGTCACCAAATGAACAAGAGTGTAGAAACATAGTCAGTAAAGCTGAAGAAAAAGGTTTAATACTTATGGTATGTCATGTTCTACGTTATTCGCCCTTCTTTGAAAAACTAAAAGACTTGATTGATAGTGGAAGAATAGGCCAAATTGTTAACTTTCAACTCACAGAAAATGTAGTTTATTGGCATTTTGCTCATTCCTTTGTAAGGGGTATATTCAGAAATGAAGCTATATCCAGTCCATGGATATTGGCAAAATCCTGTCATGATTTGGATATGATAACATACTTAATGGGGAAAAAATGTAAATCTGTGGTTTCAAAGGGCAATCTTATGTATTTTACAGAGGAAAATGCTCCTGAAGGTGCTCCGGATTATTGTCTTGATGGATGTCCTCACGAGAAAACTTGCCCATACTTTGCACCTGCGCTTTACTTAAAGCAAATAACTAATGTATCTTGGCCATCTGATGTTATATCTGTTGATACATCTTTTGCCAGCAGATATGAAGCACTTAAGAAGGGACCTTACGGTAGATGTGTATATAGGTGTGATAATGATGTTGTAGATCATCAAAGTACAGTTTTTGAAATGGAGGATGGTTCTACGGCAGCATTCAATATGATCGGTTTTTCCAGTGAGAATACCAGAACTATGAGAATATATGGAACTAAAGGAGATATTAGAGCTCACCAGGATAAGAATGAAATAGAGGTTTTTGATTTCACTACCGGAAAGAAGGAGATAGTTGAAATAGATAGTAGCACTACAGCATCGGGACACGGTGGTGGTGACGAAAGGCTTTTTAAAGATTTTTTAGATTCTATTTCAGGAAAACCTGCAGAGCAAAAAACATCAGCTTCAAAATCTCTTCAAAGTCATTTAATGGCTTTTGCTGCTGAAAAATCAAGAAAAGGAGGCAGAGCGGTTAAGCTTGAGTTTTAATTATAGTTGTATGCACTACAAATAAAGCAAATAAAGTAAATAAAGCAAATAAAGTAAATAAAGCAAATAAAGTAAATAAACAGGATATAGAGTATAATGAAACTAAATAAAAATGAGAGAGGATGAGTATTATGATTAGAATTGCTTTCGCCGGATTCAGACACGGCCATATTAATACATTGTATAAACTTGCTGAGGCCAATCCTGATGTAGAAATTGTTGCTGCCTATGAGGCAGATGCGGATGCACGGGCTAATGCTGAAAAAACCCTTGGAGTACGATTTACTCACGAGAACTATGAAGATATATTAAAAGATGAAAACATTGATGTAGTAGCAATCGGTGATTACTTTGGTGTTCGAGGGTCTTTAGCTATTGCTGCCTTGAAAGCAGGAAAACATGTTTATGCAGATAAGCCTTTATGCACCTCCCTTTCAGAACTTGATGAAATTGAAGCACTTGCAAAGGAAAAGGATCTGAAGGTTGGATGTATGTTGGATATGAGATACAACAAAAACACACAGATGATACGCAACTTTATAAAAGAAGGCAAGCTGGGTGAAGTACATGCTATATTTTTCAGCGGTCAGCACCCACTATTATATGGTTCAAGACCTAATTGGTACTTTGAAGAAGGTAAGCATGGCGGCACAATAAATGATATAGCAATTCATGGGATAGATTATATTGAATATATTACAGGTCTTTCATTTAAGAAAGTTATTGGTGCCCGTTGCTGGAATGCATTTGCAACAGAAGTTCCAACATTTAAGGATTGTGGTCAATTTATGGCCGAGCTTACAAATGGGGCAGGATTAATGGCTGATGTGTCATATGCTGCACCAAATAGCTCAGGTTATAAGCTCCCATTCTATTGGCGTTTTACTATTTGGGGTACAAAGGGCGTTATGGAATTCTCTACAAACTCTGAAGAAATTATTGTTGCATTAGATGGTAATCCGGGAATTGAAACCATGACTGCACCTGAAATCGACACCGGTGACTGTCTGAACGTATTTGTTGATGAATTGAAAGGAAAGCCTACTGATATAGATACGACATCAGTGATTAGAGCAACTAGAAACACCCTGAAAATTCAGGAATATGCTGATAGACTGTTGGAATCTGACGGGTGTATGAGCTGATAGAAATGCGATAAGCTAGTAATAAGCTTTGAGAAACACATTTAGTGGGAACTTGCAAGACTGATTTCCACTAAATGTGTCTTATGGAAATAATTGATGAACAAGATTTGTTCCGACAAAAATGCAACTGACTTAAATTGTATAATACTTGATACTCAACGATAAGAACAATAGTTATATCTATGTGATGTACATGTAAATACTGAAAATATTATTCCATCCTAATGAGTATTAGATCAGCTCACGGTATTCCTTAGGTGTTAACCCTTTAAAGCGTACGAATGCACGTTTGAAAGTAAGATAGTGAATATAACCTACAGTCTCTGATATGGCAGTTAAGCTCATTTCAGAGTTTTCTAAAAGCTTCAGTGC
>CAZEYH010000183.1:0-1312 GCA_964515895.1 uncultured Clostridiaceae bacterium
CGTTCCTATACAAAACTACCCCACCAACTTTGAACTGGTAGGGCGGTTTCATCGCCTTACTGCAACATTTTATCCCTAATTTTTTCACTATTATTCGAGGTAATTCGGGTAGTTCCATCCACCAACCCCAACACCCCTGACCCCTTTACCGGCACACACACTGTCAGGTCCGGCTCTAGTCCCCTTGGTTCATAGTACATGCTTTCCAGCTTAGCCACCAGCGCATCCACAGCATCTTCCTCTACCATTATCATTACACAGCCACCAAGTCCTGCACCGGATATCTGTGCACCCATGACACCATCTACACCTAAAGCAACATCCACGATGTAGTCGATTTCAGGAATAGAGCAAGCATATCCTCCAGGTTGCTTTTCAATTTGTGCCTGAAGCACTCTCGCCGGATCCTCACTTCTCAAGTCACTTATTAGCTCTTCCAGCTTTTCGCCTGTCAAACCCCAATCATACTCCTGCATTTTGCCATTTTCATCATAGTAAACAACCCTATCTCCGTTGTGGCTGATGTTCATCATTTTACCGAACTCCTCAATATTTCCTGCATCAAGCAACTCCTTACAAAGTCTTGCTCTACAGCATTCTGCCACACCAAACATGGTTACAGCACGTACATAATAATAATCAGGCGGATTATGGGATGCCAGTATTCGCTTTATTTTCCTATAATTCTCATGGTTTTCATAGCTCTTCCGGATCTCTTGATTAACCTGATTTCCTTGATTACCTTGGTCTCCTCGGTTTCCCCGGCTCACTTGGCTTACCTGGCTGCACTGTTCACTCTGGCTCTTCTGTTTCCTTTGTTTCTCTCGATTCTCCCAGTTCTCCCTATTTCCTTGCTTCCCTTTATTCTCCCATTCACTCTTGTTTCCTCCTTTCCCGGCACATAACAAATCAAACAACTCATCTACCGTTACCTTTTCCGGCAATTCCATCAGCATCTCATATATTTTACTTGGCGGTAATCCCAGCTTCTTTGTGTTTATATCTCTTAGATGTTCTACAATTCCTCTGTATTGTGGGAATTTCTCTTTAAAAATCATTACTCCAAACTCATATGAAGCTATTCTACTGTTAAATGCATCTTTTGAGTTTGTAGTTTTATTTGATTTTACATGGGAATTAGCAATAATAAGCTTATAACCTTCAGGGAAGCTGTACATATCTTCAAACTTGAAAGGCATGAATCCCAGTTTAACAACATGACCTCGCTCTGCGAATTTCATTGCCGCATGGTCAGCCGCCCCACCTCTCGAGCCGACATACCATTCCCCTTCTCCACACAATTCAACAAACT
>CAZEYH010000183.1:1322-5776 GCA_964515895.1 uncultured Clostridiaceae bacterium
ATTCAGGTTATTCAGTACATGGAAAGCTTCCGCTGTAGATACAACAATAGCTGATGAACTTGACAAACCTGCTGCTATTGGTATGTTACCTGTAAAGGCCATGTCCATACCTTTAAGTTTTCTGTCCCTAAATTGATATTGAAGCCTTAATATTGGCGCTTTTACATAGTTTGCCCAGTCACCTTTTGCATTGATAATCATCTCTTCAATTTCACCCGATTCAAGATAGCTTAACCAGCTATCCCAATCAAGTTCCTTCAGATGTTCTGATATACTAAAATCCCGATCCTTAAAATTTTCATCAGTATTTGCTATTCTTACTCTATCATCATCTCTTACAGCAGCTACAGTTATTACTTCCTTATTGATAGACATCACATTAACATTTCCACCCCGATGATCTATGTGTCTACCCATTATATTTACACGCCCCGGAGCTCTAGATATCACTACTTTTTTCTCTGTTCCATATTTATCGGCAAAAAGCTTTAGTACATCAAGATAGGCTTTTTTTCTTTCATCTATTAATACATCATCTTCCCCATATATATCTGCAAGACAATCATATATAGGCTTGTCCTTATCCATATTTTCAAACAAATCTATCCATTCACTTACTGATTTATAGCAATTAGCATCAGGGGCCAGGTCATTGGCTGTTCGTAGATGCCTATAATAATCTTCAATTTTAAGGAGTTCTTCTACGTTGTTAAAGCCCATTATTTCATGAGGCTCTTTAACAGCTTCAAATTCCAGCTTAAATTTATTATCACCAATATCAGCAGAAGCAAGAATTTCAATTATATCAGTTATGTACTTTTCTTTTTGAGCATTATCATCCTTCAGCAAAGGGAAAGCATATTGAGCTGCTCTTTTGCTTATCATATAAAAACTTGCATTGATGTATGCAGAATTATCAACATATTCTGCATCGAATTTCTTATTACCAATACTTATTACAGCTCTCTCTTCCACAAATTTTCTTAAATCATCAATATTGCTGTAATCAAGAGAACTAATTTCGCTAATAACTCTATCTCTCTTTTTACTGTTTGGTATAATATTGGCTGCATAGTTTTTAATATTCTGAGTAATATCCCGGATGACATCTTGAGTAATGCTCTGTACAGATACATTATCATCTAGAATATCCAACAGCTTCTTATATATTAAAGCCCTTTTAGTATCAAGTTCCTCTCTAATACCTACAGGTTTACCCTCACCATCAAGCACTATCCTTCCACCATGCGGATTTGTTTCTCTAGGTTGAGCAGATACTAGAAGATCAGCATTTGTATCATGAAATTTTTGAACTGCCCTCTCAATAAAAGCTGTATCGGTAATTTTATCTCCCATGGTAATTATAACAGGCCCATCTACATCAAATTTTTCAATAAGCTTATACCCTTTATTTGCTGCATCACCCGTACCTTTTTGTTCCTTCTGGTATACAAAAGCAGCATCAGGATAC
Source organism: uncultured Clostridiaceae bacterium (assembly GCA_964515895.1). Lineage (GTDB taxonomy): Bacteria > Bacillota > Clostridia > Acetivibrionales > DUMC01 > CAZEYH01. The sequence goes on from CAZEYH010000183.1 coordinate 2,794, forward strand.
TTACCTCCAATACACTCTATAACCTGCCCTGAAAGAGCACCTACCACCACAATGAATCTGTTAACGCCTGCCTTTTCTAAATTACCAATAGAACGTAATATAGCCGGAACACCATCAATTTCAAAACATACCTTATGCTTTGTTTCTGATTGCATTCTTGTGCCTTTCCCGCCGCACAATATAATACAATTTATATTACTCTCCTTTAACATAGCATCACTCACTCCTCACAAACTACAATTTTGGAACGACAAAATTCGACATGATTTAGGTGGTGCCAAGTACACTACAATCGCCAGTACAAATAGTTAAGCTTTTCAGCATTCTTTCGTTTAAACATACCCTTTACATCGATAAGGGCATAAATGCCGTTTCTGTACTTACTCTTTAAAGACTCAAGGTCAATATCATCGTATGCCTTGTGGTTTACTGCCAGAATGATTGCATCTACATCATTTATATCATTAAAATCTTCTATTTTAACCCCATATTCCATAAAAGCCTCATCTTTATCTGCTACGGGGTCTGTAACATATACTTCAATCCCATACTCCCACAATTCCCTTACTATATCTATTACTTTTGTATTTCTTGTATCAGGTACATTCTCCTTAAATGTGAAACCCATAATCAAAACTTTAGAACCTTTAATTGGTCTATCGACTTTAATAAGCATCTTTACAGTATTTTCAGCAACATATTTACCCATACCGTCATTAATCCTTCTGCCGGAAAGGATAACTTCAGGATGATATCCCAGCTCCTCTGCTTTGTATGTAAGATAGTACGGGTCTACACCAATGCAATGGCCTCCTACCAAGCCCGGTGTGAAATTAAGAAAATTCCACTTTGTACCTGCCGCCTCAAGAACTGATTTAGTATCAATACCTATTTTGTTAAATATAATAGAAAGTTCGTTTACAAAAGCAATGTTGATATCTCTTTGGGCATTCTCTATAACCTTAGCTGCTTCAGCTACCTTAATACTTTCAGCTCTATACACCCCGGCTTCAACAATTAACTCATAAACCCCTGCAATTATATCAAGGGATTCTTCATCCATACCGGATACAACTTTAATTATTTCTGTAACTGTATGTACCTTATCTCCGGGATTAATTCTTTCAGGAGAATAGCCTACCTTAAAATCTACACCATATTTCAATCCTGATGCTTTTTCAAGGATTGGTACACATATTTCTTCAGTTACTCCAGGATATACAGTAGATTCATAAACAACAACAGAGCCCGGTGTTAAATTTCTTCCTACACTCTCACTGGCTCCCTTAATTGGTCTTAAATCAGGAGTTCTATCCTTATTTATCGGAGTAGGTACAGAAACAATGAAGAATTTTGCTCTTTTTAAATCATCCTCATTGCTAGTGAAGAACATATCAGTGTTTTTTATTTCTTCTCCAACTTCACCGGTTACATCAATACCCTTCTTATAACCTTCTATTTTTTCTTTATTTATATCAAAACCAATAACATTTACTTTCTTTGCAAATTCAAAAGCCAGAGGCAAACCAACATACCCCAGGCCTATTACAGCGATACTTTCTTTTCTATTTCTAATTTTTTCAACTAAATTCATCCGGACACCCCATTTGTATTGAATAACTCATTTAATATATTTCAATTTTAAACATTATAACCATAGTATTCCTTATACCAATCAACAAACTTACCTACACCTTCCTCAATAGATGTTGCAGGCTTAAAGCCTACATCCCTCATTAAATCATCTACATCAGCATAAGTAGCAGGCACATCTCCCGGCTGCATAGGTAGATATTCTTTAACAACCTTCTTACCAACCTTCTCTTCAATAACTTCAATAAACCTAGTTAATTGAACAGGACTATTATTACCGATATTATATACCTTATATGGAGCAGAGCTTGTCCCCGGATCAGGGTTCTTTGAATCCCACTTAGGATTCAGTTTTTGCGGTTTTGGTATAAGCCTTACCACACCTTCAATAATATCATCAATATATGTAAAATCCCTCATCATATTACCATGGTTAAACACCTTTATAGGTTTACCTTCCAATATAGATCTTCTAAACAAGAACAAAGCCATATCAGGCCTTCCCCATGGACCATATACAGTAAAAAACCTTAAACCGGTTGTAGGTATACCAAACAAATGACTATATACATGAGCCATAAGTTCATTAGATTTTTTCGTTGCTGCATATAAGCTTATAGGGTGGTCTATATTGTCATGAACAGAAAAGGGTATTTTTGTATTTGAGCCATATACCGAACTTGATGATGCATATATCAAGTGCTCAACCTTATTATACCTACAGGCTTCCAGAATATTAACAAAGCCTACAATATTTGAATCTATATAAGCCATTGGATTCTCCAGACTATAACGAACACCAGCCTGAGCAGCAAGATTAATTACAACACTGATATCATGGGAATCAAAAACTTGCTTAATAGCTTCATTATCTTCCAATGATGCTTTATAAAAGGTAAAGTTATCGTATTGTTTAAGCATATTTAGCCTGGCTTCCTTTAATGAAACATCATAATAGCTGTTTAAGTTATCCAAGCCAATTATTTTATGGCCTTCATCAAGCAGTCTTTTGCTAAGATGAAAGCCAATAAAGCCGGCAGAGCCGGTAACTAAGTAATTTGACATATAGTATCCTCCTGTATTTGTAAGTGATTGTATAGACTATTATAATTAGTTATAATGATTAATTATATAAATCAATCCATATATAACCATTTAAATTGATTCTATACTATTTTGTTATAAAGATTTCGATTTTTATAGATTTATTTATATATTTTAGGTAAAAATATTATGATATCTAGTGCATTTTATGCGCCGTTACAGTCTATATATATAACACAAAAGTAATTACACTATTAAAAATTTTCGTGTTTATTTTACCTTACTGAATACGCAGAAATTCAATTTACTATTTGCGGAATTGTTTTTACTTTAAGCTTATGCATAT
>CAZEYH010000184.1:0-5766 GCA_964515895.1 uncultured Clostridiaceae bacterium
GATGTTTACCTGCTGCCGGTTTCTCACGGAGAAGGAAGGTTTATAGCAAAAAGAAATGATATTGATGTTATGGCCAATAATGGACAAATTGCAACACAATATGTTGACATGAGTAACCAACCTTCTTATGATGGAAGATATAACCCTAACGGGTCTATACATGCTATCGAAAGCATAACAAGCCCCGATGGCAGGATATTGGGTAAAATGGGTCATCCTGAAAGGATTAGTCCTGATGTTGCTATAAATGTGCCGGGGGATAAAGACCAAAGAATTTTTGAGGCAGGTATTAATTATTTTAAATAAATGGAAATTGAAGTAGATAAAGTACATGGTAATATGTGAGGTATATCACCATGTACTTTTATTATCATCTTTCAAAAATCAGTAGCTCTGTGGATAATTTCTTATGTTTTTATCTAAAGCATTTAATTATAAGTGAATTCAGAAAAAAATGGGCAAACTCAAACCGTCTAAACACAAAGATTATGATTTTAGCTGTTGACAATGTAAACATCACCGCATATAATGAGGTTACAATGTAAACAAAATGGAGTGTGGGTACAATGTCTGAAAATAATATAAACCTTACATCGGCGGAATGGAATGTTATGGAATGTTTATGGGAATCTGCTCCGCGCACGGGACGGGAGGCCACCGAGTATCTTAACAAGCGTGTTGGTTGGGCTCGTAGCACAACGCTGACGTTTCTAAGGCGTATGAGAGAAAAGGGTATTATAAGCTGCAATGAGATCGATGGAATAAAATCCTATTCCCCTTTAGTGAAGCGTGCAGACGCTGTCATGCGCGAAACTGAGGATTTTCTGAACCGCGTTTATAAAGGTAGCGTTAGTATGATGATGAGTACAATTACGAAGCAACAGGAGTTCACCCGAGAGGAGATTGATGAGCTGTACGAGATTTTGCGTAAAGCGGAGGGGGCGAGAAAATGAAGGAGTGGATCATAAGCTCATCTGTGCTTATTTTGGCCATTATGATACTACGGTATGTGCTCAAGGGTAAAATCAGTTTGCGACTACAATATGCTCTGTGGGTACTGGTACTTTTGCGCCTACTTGTGCCGATAAGCTTCGGAGAAAGCCACGTAAGTATAATGAACGTATTTCCATCGGGGAGCCATAGTGTGGTAATCCGGAGTGAACCGCCGGAGTATATACCCAATGTGCCAATAACACCATCGGCTGTTGTTGAATATGACGGCAACACATCCGGCTCCGGACCAACTGCTACATATAACGCAAACTCGATTCCAGATATTTATAGCAAGAAAGTCAACTGGGGACGAATTGCAAAAATTATCTGGCTCATAGGTATTACCATTGTGGGGATGTGCCTTCTTATATTCAATATCCGGTTTTTTGGTAAGCTGAAAAGAACACGGTACAAAACCGACATAAGTGGCTATTCGTTGCCGACCTATAAAACAGATGCGGTAGCGACACCCTGCATGTATGGACTGTTGCGCCCGGCAATCTACGTTACCCCGGAGGTATTGGGCAATGAAACAGCGTTGCGTTATGTATTGGAGCATGAAACGACACACTGGCGGCATAAAGATCACATCTGGTCGCTGCTCCGGTGCATGTGTCTTGCTCTGCACTGGTATAATCCGTTGGTATGGATGGCGGCTACATACTCTATACAAGACGCGGAACTATCCTGCGATGAAGCCACGATCCGGCGTATAGGAGAAGACGACCGCACGGAATATGGACGTACACTCATTGGACTTACTTGTGCGAAACGCAATGCGAATACGCTGTTAGTGGCGGCCACCACCATGACCGGAAGTAAAAAGAGTATTAAAGAACGCATAACATTGATAGCGGAAAAACCGAAAATGGCTATCTATACACTAGTCGCCGTACTATTAGCCACAGCAGTTGCTGTAGGCTGCACCTTTACCGGGGCAGCAAATAATAAGGAAGATAGAATTATTCCCCTTACAGATGAGGAGGTTCAGCGATACAATAAAGCCTTTGAGCCGCTCAGCTTTGATGAGCAGGGTAATGCCATCATTAATATATTTAGCCATTTTTTTACATCCTATTATGATAAGCCTGAGGATATTGACCTTAGTAATTTTCTACGTTATTTCCCATCAGAGGAAGGAGTTACAGATGAAGCTGAGTTTGAAATGCTGAAGGCAGCGGAAAACTGGCCTTTTGGTGCAGATATGACTATGGAACGCATGCCTGTCCCTATCCACAAGTTTCCTGTCGAAACTGTGAATAATGTTTTGCAAAAATATATGGACATCACGCTAGACGATCTAAGTGGAGTAGGTACTGAAGACCTCATATATTCAAAAGAATACGATGCTTACTATAACTTTACCAGCGACTTTGCGGCCGGCATTTTTTACTGTACCCACGGTGAAACTCAGGGAGACATTGTCCGTTTGTTTAATAAATCTGTGATGCTTACTCTTAAAAAACGGGGTGATGATTATTTGTTTATATCCCATCAGCGGATTGAAGGCGAAACTGAAGCCACCAGTGCTGCTGACGATCTTAATGTTACTATCGGAATAGAACTGAAAGGTAATATTCCTAATGTTGATCTGGACTATGCAGTAGACTTTGTAAGAGAGCAAATAGATTATTATAATAATGCCGGTAATAATCTACCGTCCAGTATGGGGACATTTGCTATCATCGAGGCAAAGATTACAGGTTTCAAGAGAATAAACACCGGTACAACGAGTCTTACTACTGATATCCGGATGTGGTTATTAGAATATCGTCTCCGCCCTGATAATCCCGGTAATGTTGTTCTTGCCGGAGGCATGAAAATGGAAGATATTGATGGAGAGAGTTGGATTACAGAATGGGGAAGTACCGGTCAACCTTACCTGGTGGTGGCACATAATATTGAAGAAGATACATGGCAAAGAATCTGTGTAACAAATACCGATGAGATAATGACGGATTACGGTACACCTGAAATGCTGGAGCGTTACGGCAACAAATATACTGCGGCGTGCATGGAGCTATACAGAAGGGCTGCCGAAAGTACCGACAGGGTATTTATACCAAAGAATAGGTATTGGGAACATATAGGTAATGCTGATGTAAACGGAGATGGCCGGATAGAATCTATTTATCTAGACAAATCCAAAATGGAGGCTCCCAATTCTATTATTACACTGAATATTTGTGATTATAATGATAAAGTAATATGGGATAAGCAATTTAGTACTTCCTATGCGGGCTGGGGACAGTTGTTTCTTTGTGAGTCAGATGGTAGGCAGTACCTCCTTTGGTATAGCCCGGAAATACATCAGGGCTATGGTACTTATGTTTATACTCTTTTTTCTCTGGAAAATGGGAGGGAAAAAATATTTCAAACCAATACACTTGAGTTTGATATAATTGGCACTAAGGAACTGGATATACCCAAAATGCTTGCCTTTGCAGATGAAATAAATTCATTGCTTGATAAGAGTACCCTTCTCATAAGTAGTAACGGTGGTAATTTTCATTTTGCTACATCGGCTACTAGTCTGTTCTATGAGAGATATTCCTGGCTGGACGAAAATCAAGAACTTTACAATGACAATGATAACCTTGAGGAACGATTGAACAAATATAGCAAATATGCAGTTTCTAATCGTGAGCTTTCAGAGATGATCTATGTTTATAAAAATGCAGTTGAAGCATATGGCTGGTTTGAACTTACGACTTTGCCGACATCCGGCTTATTCCGGGAATATAATGGTAATTCCTATGCAAAGGTCAATGACGATAATTTTAAAACCTTGGCTGACCTTGAAAACTATCTGCATACGTTATTTTCAGACAGCATCGCAAATGATCTACTGTACCCTAAAGATGGAATAAATCGTTACTGCAATATTGACGGTGAGCTTTATGCAATCCCTGCTGATCGGGGTACAGATATCACCAAAGGTAAAGAAAAATACGAGATTATTTCTAGTAATGCTGATATAATTACCTTCCGCGTTACTGTAGAAATTCTCGATGAGTGGGATGACGATAAACAGCCTATAATTGACTATGAAACGCATGACTTTACCTACGAGAAGATTAGAAATAAGTGGGTATTTACTACGTTTAATTTGGTAAGATAGGGGCTATCTAAGGTTTCCTTCTAACTTATGAGCTTAAACGCATGTTGGATGCAAAACATTTTTCTCGCATCCTTAATTTAAATAATCAATATCCTGCAATTTTGATTACCGGTCCTAGGCAAGCCGGAAAAACTACTATGCTAAAAAAACTAATGGAAAATGTCTTCTATTCCAGTTACATCGGAACTTATCTGGAACGTGACGTAAAAAGCCTTTCCGGAACAATCGACTCATTGAAGTTTTTTAATTTTATCACAGCTGTTGCTGCAAGAACGGCACAGATGGTAAACTACAAAAGTATTTCTGACGATTGTGACATTGATCAGGTTACAGCCAAAAACTGGCTTCATATTATCAAATTTAAAATATGAACCAAAGCCCGTCTAAACATTGAAATATACTGAATCTTGTAGTATAATAAAAAAATATAGGGGATACCATGCTGAATTATATGCTCGTAAACGAAGCAAGAGAAAAATGGGGCATTGGCAGCCGAATGGTAACGTTGTACTGTATAAACGGATGGATTAATGGAACGAAAAAATCAGCAATATGTGACTACTCCCCAAAGATGTAGAAAAGCCTCAAGATGGCAGGTATAAAAAGGTGATAAAAAATGGGGAATAATATGGTAGGTAAGCAAAAAAATATTGCAGAGTTATTTCAATCGCTCTTTGGAAAGGAAGAACTTTTTGCCAAAGTGATCGAGTGCTTCCCCTATCCGATTCAGATTTTCTCCATCGACGGGACAGCGAGGATCATTAACAAAGCAACGCTGGAGATGATAGGTATAAAAAGCATTGATTCCCATGTGGGCAAATACAATGTTTTTAAGGACCCCATCGTGCAAGAGCTTGGCTTTATGGATCAGGTCAGGCAGGTGTTGACAGGTAAAACCGTATATCTTACCAATTTCAATGCGCCTTATCAGGATATGATCGGGTATTTTGATGTAGAAGAGAGGGATATACAGACTATAAGCTCAGACATTACATGTTTTCCATTGTTAAACGCTGATGGTGTGGTAGAATACTTTGCAGCTGTTTTTATCTTTAAAAAAATATACCGAGGGAAAAAAGAAATTGGATGGGGCAGACAATACATAGAAACGCATTGGCGGGAACCTTTTAACGCCGACAAAACTGCAAAGGCGGCAAGCCTCAGTAAGGCACATTTCACAAAACTGTTTAAGAAGCATACCGGTGTAACACCGCATGAGTATTACATCAATTATAAAATCAGCAAATTGAAGGAGAAGTTGTTGGATACCAACCTTTCCATCGCGCAGGCTTTTGCAGCCTGCAATATTAACTATAACGGCCATTACGCAAGATTATTTAGAGAGAAGGTTGGCGTTCCTCCGTCTGTATACCGGAAAATGTCAGAGTAAAATGAATTGTCCTATAAAGTAATAAGAGGAAGTCAGACTTTGGTTTAGCACAAAAGTCCGGCTTCTTTTTATTTGAGTATAGGAATTTATAAATCCCCTAAAAAATCCTATAAATTCACCTCATTGTTTTAGGTCATGAGCGAATTTTCTTGGAGTATAGGAATTTATAAATCTTCTAAAAAATTCTTATACTGGGGTTTGGAAAGGGGATTCCCCTTCCCGGTTTAAGGAGGGTGCTCAGGATTCTGCAATAAACATTAAT
>CAZEYH010000185.1:0-5743 GCA_964515895.1 uncultured Clostridiaceae bacterium
ATCCTGAAAGTGAATACGCTACCGAAAAAACCAAAAAATATATTCGTTTCGGTTCAAGTCCCAGAGGTGCTCAATCAATGGTATCTGCGGCCCGTATAAAAGCCATACTGGATGGCAGGTATAATGTGTCATTCAGCGATATAAAATTTGCTGCATATCCTTCTTTAAGACATAGAATTTTTATTAACTTCGAAGGTGTTTCAGAAGGATTGACAACTGATGAGTTCATCCGAGACCTAATTATCGAATTAGAAAAAGAGATATAAAAAGAGATATAAAAAGAGATATGAATAGAGTTATAAATATAATGATATAGTTTAATTTGCAGTAATGGTTAAGAATACGAATAAACAGTGCAGCTTGGCGAAATAAACAGCATAAATTAGCAAAACAAAGAGTGCAGAATGGCAATCTACAGTGTAGATACATTAATTTTGTAAGAAGGTTATTTATAGATGAGTTTGGTGTTAGAATGTTATGAGCAAGAGTATGAGTATGAACAAGGGTAAGAGTGAGGGTAAGAGTATGGGTGAGCTTTTTGACAGTGAATTCATAAATAAAATACAAAGAATTGCTCTTTCAAGGGGAATTATAGTTACCGGAGGAGCAGGTGGAAACAGAAAATCTAGGCAGAAGGGTTCATCTGTAGAATTTTCAGACTACAGAGAGTATTCTGAAGGTGATGACTTTAGAAGGATTGATTGGAATGCCTATGGTCGCTTTGAGAAACTGTATGTAAAACTTTTTATGGAAGAAAGGGAGGCTCCTATTAATATTTTCCTAGATACAAGTAAGTCTATGGATTGGGGAGAGCTTAATAAAAGTTTCGCTTCAAGAAGACTTGCTGCAGCATTGGGATATATGAGTCTTTGCAGCTATGATAGGGTTTCGGTTATTTGTTTGAGTGACAGAGTGGAAAAGAGCAGAGAAAGCCTAAGAGGGAAGCATTTTTTACCTGAATTGCTATTATTTCTTGAAAATATAGAATATAAAAATGGTCCCGGTTTTTATGAAGCCATTAATAGCTATAATTTAAAGGCCGATAGGGGTGTCTCAATAGTTATTTCAGATCTATTTTCACCGGGAGAATTAACAGAAATAATAAAATATCTTCAATATAGAAAACAGGATGTATATATCTGTCAAATTCTTGCACCACAGGAAATAATGCCTGAAATAAATTCAAACTTAAGACTGGTTGATTCGGAAACCGGGGATGTTATAGATGTTACAATGACGCCACGCTTATTGAAATCATATAGCAAAGTCTATAACGATTTTATGTTAAAAGTCCAGGAAGATTGCTTTAGAAAAGGAGCGTATTATTATATGATGAATTCCGAAATGCCAATAGAACAGATGATGGGCATGTTTTAGAATCAATTTGGAAAATTAAATTCATAAGGATCTATACCCTTTTATCAATAGCTTCACTTATACTCCGTACCAATATTTTCTTCAATTAAATTTTATGCACCCTTTGATGAATACTTATTGACATATTGTGTATATAGTAATACAATTTAAGTAAGGAGCAAGTTTCTTACTACGGAGGTTTTAATTTTGTATAGAGTAAAAGTGACCAGTAAGGGGCAGGTAACAATACCTATAGAGTTGCGCAATAAAATTGGCATTAAACCCGGCAACTATCTTGAAATTAAAGAAACAGAAGCAGGGTATGTAATTCAGAAACAAGTTGATGAGAATTGCCTGGAAAAATACGTTGGTATCCTCAATAATACCGCTGCCAGTGATAAGGTTATCAAGGAGTTGAGAGGAGAATGACTGTTGCTGTAGATACTAATATTCTATTAGATGTATTGTTGCCTGATCCCAGTTATAAGGATTCTTCATTAAATTTGCTAACAAGATATATGAAGACTGACCAGCTAATTATTTCAGAAGTTGTGTATAGTGAATTAGCTTCACAGTTTCCAGAAGAAAAACTGTTAATCAATTTTCTGGGTGATACAGGCATAAACCTTATTGGAGCATCATCCAGTGCTTTATGGATAGCAGCAACTACCTGGAAAAAATATATCAAAGTGCGTGGAAAAGCTTTACAGTGCAATAATTGTGGGAAAGAGGAAATTTTTAAATGTTCCGGATGTTATTCAATAATAACTTGTAGGCTACATATAATTTCTGATTTTCTAATAGCAGGACATGCTCTTGTAGAATCAGATAAATTATTGACACGGGATAGAGGATTCTACAGAACTTATTTTCCCGAATTGATTACAGAATCTGGCACAGGACGCTGAATTGATTCTTTATTAAACTGCATGGATACTCACCTTACCATTCCTGGAATTTACTATAAATATGCAAATAAAAAATGTCGAATTTGGCTCTCGCTTTACTCTTTATACAGGTATCACACTTACAGTTATTAATATTCCTGGCTGTAAATAAGCCACAGACTATCCTGACTGCTACGGGTCAGTATCATGTTCCAATCAGCCTCCATTCAAACTATTCAGGCCCCATTCAGGTTTATTTCTGTTGCTGGAATTATTTAGTATGCAGCGCAACATTACTTATATATACCCTTTTTCAATATCTCAAAGTATTCTTGTGCTTCATCTGTAATTTTCTCTATTTCAGTTAGTGCAGTTTCTGGTGAACGATTTCTATATGTGCTTATATACTTATTGTTCATACCGTTAAGGAACATAATTATAAGTTCAATCGCTTTCTGTGGATTTATATCCTTACGGAATTTAGATATATCAAGGTCATTAAAAAACCACTGTGCGTTTTGTTCATAGAGTTTTTTATATCTTTCCTGAATGTCTTCCTTTAGTTCATCAGGAGTATTTATAAAAGCTCCATAAAGCATCCCATACATCAAAGGGTTATCATATGCCATTTTCAACTTTAACACACCGCGCTGCAACAATCTTTCAAAGATATCACGAGAAGAATAATTGTTTATTTTGAAAAATTTCTCAATCATGTATTCAGTAATGTCATCTACAATATAAAGATAAAGATTTTTCTTGCTGCCAAAATAATGAAATAATATGCCTTTAGATATACCGGCAGCTTTTACGATATTATTGGTTGAAGCCTTTTCATATCCATTTTTGGCGAACTCATCCATGCTTGCATCAATTATTCTCTTTTTCTTTTCTTCAGATAAATTTTCAAAGCTTTTGTACAAAGAACAACACTCCTACTATCTTACTATCATACTAACTTATAAACTTTTTCTCCTACTATCATAGGCAACATGCTGCTATCTATTCATCATTGCTGTCAATTCTATTTTTGATTTAAATTGTTATATTCTTTCTGTTATATAGTACATATGTTGCTGCAATTGAGACAGTCATAACACCTAACATAATAACCAGATAAATTGGCTCAATCCTTTCATCTAGTATAATATTCGGAGCATCTACATACTTGAAAGGTGTAAAATACTTCAGGTCTGTTAGCTTTTCGGATATTGAGGATATAATGCTTAAAAAATACATTCCAAGCACAAGCCCAATAGAAATCGGATAAACCGACTTTGCTTTAACCACAAATATTGAAATAAATAAGCCTATAGCTGCAAATGTCCAATGTATGAGTAAAGGACCTGCGGAAAGCAGCAGAAATACCTTCATGCTGTAATCCTCTCTTTTTACTGTTTCAATCATGAGAAAATTCGTAAGGGAGAATATAATATTGAAAAGTAATATATAGAAGAAAACATTTACTGCTTTTGCAGTAACAATCACGTTTCTAGTAACAGGCTTTGCCATCAGGAACTCGATTGTTTTCTCCCCTTCCTCCTTTGATAATATGCTTGCTCCAAGAAGCATGGCATAGATGCTTCCACAGAGAGTTATAAAGATATAACACTCTGTGCCGAAAAATCCGAGTATAGTCGACATACTGATTTTATCCAGACCAAAGGCAGATATCATTCCTTTCGGGAAGCCTTTAAGCATTTCATTATACATCTTTGCATTATCAGCTATCGAAGGGAAGAATGCTATCATCATTACGTTAAACAACACCAGTGATGCTGTCCAAATAATAAATCCCTTTCTGTTTCTTACCAGTTCTCTTATAAAGATAATCATTCTACTTTCCCTCCTTCTCATAATAATGCATGAAGATTTCCTCCAGCGAAGGTTCTTCAATTAACATATTCTCTACATTCATTCCTGCAAGTTTATCCAGGATATCACTTATCTTACCACCGTAAAGAAACTCAATATGGCTGTTATTCTTCTCAATATTCACAATACCCGACATAGTAATTTTATCTCTGTCATCCGCATTTTTAAATTCAATCATAAATTTCTTAAACTTATTTGCCCTGAGCTTTTCGATTTGTTCTACCTTAAGTATTTTCCCTTCTTTTATAATAGCTACCCTATCGCATATTCTCTGAACCTCACTCAGGATATGTGACGAAAAGAATATGGTGGTTCCTTTTTTATTTTCCTGGCCAAGTACTTCGAAGAACCTGCTTTGCATCAATGGATCAAGTCCGCCTGTAGGCTCATCAAGTACCAGCAGTTTCGGTTCATGTAGCAGAGCTTGAATTATAGCTACCTTCTTTTTGTTTCCATACGAAAGGGTATCAATCTTTCTGTTAAGTTCTAACTCAAAAATATCACTCAACTCAGTTATTCTTTTAGTGCAGTCCTTTTTATAGAATTTTGCAGAATATAACAGTAAATCCCACACTTTCATATCATCATAGTAATTAATCTCCGAAGGCATATACCCTATGTTCATTTTAATTTTAGCCGAGTCTTTTGTACAGTCCATTCCAAAAATCCTAGCACTGCCGCTTGTAGGATATATGAAAGCCAGAAGAGTTCGTATTGTGGTGGACTTTCCTGCTCCATTTGGTCCTATAAACCCGAATATTTCACCTTCCTTGATCTCAAGGTTTACATCTATCACTCCTCTTGACTTTCCATAGCTCTTTGTCAAATTTCTAATTTCGATAGCATTCATAATTTACTCCGCCCTCCTTCATTGATCGCTTGGTCAATCCATGCTTTTATTATACTTTTCATTGACCACTTGGTCAATATTTTTTTATGCAAAACACAGGCAATAGCAAAACGAAGGGATGGTTCTTTTGTTTCGTTTAAAGTCACCAAAATATGAAACAACAGAACCGTCCCAACCGTCCTTGTGTTTTCATTAAAATTCCTTTTTGTATAAATCCTTATTGATATAAAAATTGAAATCAGCATCGCTAGTATCGTCGGGGCAAAAAACACAGAACTATGATCGATCCAGCCGAAGCAAACCATCGGAGGCATAACTACTCTGTTTTTGATGATTATATAATAGACTTTAATTACATACTTTTTAATGTAGTAAGATATAATGAAGAATTGTTAAGGCTTGGAAATTTAATAGGTGCAGTATTTCACATAGACCAAAAGCAACAATATGATGAGATTATTGAAAGACTAAAAAGCCTTGTAGATCAGTTAAAAGACTTAAGTGAAGAGGATTTTGAGCTATTTAGAGTATGGCTTAAAAATGTAGTAAAACGTGGTATGCCAAAAGAAAAGGCCGAAGAAATAGAAAAGATAATTGAGAGTAATAAGGAGGCTGATAGCATGGTTTACAATATGGAGATAGCAATACGTGACAAAATGAAAGAAATGGAGCTTAAAGGAAGACAAGAAGGTATATTAGAGGGAAAATTAGAAGGCATACTAGAAGGCAAACGAGAAGGCATACAAGAAGGCAAACGGGAAGGCATGCGAGAAGG
>CAZEYH010000186.1:0-552 GCA_964515895.1 uncultured Clostridiaceae bacterium
ATGGCAGCTTATTAAAGGCATTCTCTTTATCTTGGTAGCCGCAGAACTGAGTAAACTATTAAAATTAAATACAATAGCATACATTTTAAGCAAAACAGTATCAATTCTTGCTCTTGCCATGGTTGTTCTTTTTCAGCCTGAATTAAGAAGAGGACTTGAGCAAATTGGAAGAAGCCGCTTTAAAGATTTTTTTAACTTAGAAGATGCAGATAACCGAGTGAAAACTACTGCAATGATAGAAGATATAGTGAAAGCCTGTATGGAGCTTTCAAGAACCTTTACTGGAGCACTTATTGTTGTAGAAAGAGAGACCAAGATAGGAGAGATAATAAAAACAGGTGTGCAATTAGAGGCTAACATAACTTCGGAACTTATTACTAATATTTTTTATCCCAATACTCCTCTACATGACGGTGCCATTGTTATAAGAGGAAATAAAATAAAAGCAGCATCGTGCTTTTTGCCATTAACAGATAACCCTAACTTGAGTAAGGAATTAGGTACCAGGCATAGAGCAGCTCTTGGAATAACTGAAATTTCTGATGCAATAGC
>CAZEYH010000186.1:562-3431 GCA_964515895.1 uncultured Clostridiaceae bacterium
ATTGTTGTGTCTGAAGAATCAGGAAAAATATCTTTTGCATTAAATGGGGGACTTACGAGAAACCTAACGCCTGACACTCTCAGGAAGGCTTTAAATAAAAATCTTTTGGAGAAGAGGAATATTAACAGAAAGCTATCTTTATGGAAGGTGAAAAATAAGTGAGGTATATTTTTGAAAGAATTAACAAAGATATTACTGCAAAAATAACTGCTGCATTACTTGCTGTATTGCTATGGTTTATTGTGCTGAATATTAATGATCCTTACAAAGATAAGAAGCTTTATGTAGAATTAGAAGTAAGAAATGAATACAGTCTCATGGAAAAAAATCTGTTTCTTGCAAATAAGAATTATAAAAAAACTGTAGAAATTATAGTCCGAGGAAGAGAAAGTGCTGTGGATAACATAAGTCCTTCCGACTTCGATGTTATACTGGATTTTTCAAAAGTAAAATCTGTCAATGATAAATCAATTAGTCTAGATGGACCCTACTATACGAAGAATGATAAGCAAATAACTCTTATTGGCATGAACCCTAGAGATATATCTATTGAACTAGAGAATATTGTAAGACGAGATCTGGCTGTTGATGTTGAACTGAAAGGTGCTCCAAAGGAATCTTATAAAGTGCTCAAAGTAAGTACGGAGCCTGAATATGTAACCATTCAGGATAAAGAATCCTTAGTAAATACTATTGATCAGGTTAAAGCATTAGTTGATATAAGTAATATTGACAGGGATAAAAAAATAATTAAGCAAACATGTTCTGCGTATAATAAAAATGGAGAAGAAATAGCTTCCCTAAGTAACCAGTTTACTGTAGATGTTTTTCTGGAAGTAGGAAAAGAGGTAGCTATAGTACCGACAATAAAGGGAAATCCTGCAAACGATCATATATATACTGAAATTAATACCAATATGGAAAAAGTAATTTTAACAGGGCCAATTGAAGTGTTGACTAATATAAGTGAATTAAATACTGAACAAATACAAATAGAAGGTATTAATGAAACTAAAGAATATACAGTACCTATCAAGCTTCCTGAAGGTGTAAAATTATTCAATATGGAAAATGAAGTTGTTGTTACCGTTCATATTGAGAAACTGCAGGAGAAAGAAATTGAAATTGAAAATGAAGATATAAATATAGAAAATATCGATTTTACAGATTCGTTAGAATATGAAATATTAACCCTCCAATCAAAACTTATTATAAAAGGTAGGCGGATACATTTAGATAATGTAAGTATGAGCAGTCTTACACCTCATATTGATGTAAAGGGACTACAGGAAGGGACTCATACGCTACAATTAAAAATAGCCTCTCATCCCGAAGTTGAATTTATACAAGTGCCTAGTGTTGAAGTAAAGGTGTTTAAAACAGAGGTGAAAGAATCTGAAAAACCTATGAAGGATACTCCGATAGAAGATAAGTCGGAAAATAACGAAGAAAGTAAAGATACGCCGGTTGAAAACAACTAAAATCTAAAAACAGATAAAATCTAGTCTGTAATAAATTGTGAGAATCTCTTTATTAGGCTCTAATAAAGATTAGTTCAAATTATTATTTTTAAGAAATATTATCTGTCGTATTTAATATTATAAATATTAAATATACTAGTTATTCATATAATAATAAGTGTAGTATAAAACAGGTAGTAATTTTTTTGAATATAATAAAAGAAATAAAAGCTTAACAGGGGGTCACTAAATGGGGAAACTTTTTGGTACTGATGGAGTGAGGGGAGTTGCAAATGATGATTTGACAGCTGAATTAGCATATAAATTAGGGCAAGCAGGTGCATGCGTATTAACCGGTGAAACAAAACATATTCCTAAAATACTAGTTGGTATGGATACGAGAATATCCGGTCACATGTTAAAATCAGCATTAGTAGCCGGAATTTGCTCAGTTGGAGCAGAAGCAGTTTGCCTTGGCGTAGTTCCTACGCCTGCCATAGCTTATCTTACAAGACACTATAATGCTGATGCAGGAGTTATTATATCAGCTTCCCATAATCCCTTTGAGTTTAATGGTATAAAGTTTTTTGATGGTAGGGGCTATAAGCTTCAGGATTCTATAGAAGAAAGAATTGAAGCCATAATTTTAAACAATAGTGAAGATCTTCCTAAACCTAAAGGAAAAAAAATAGGGAAGAAAAGCGTAAAGAAGAGTGCTATTGAAGACTATATCACTTTCTTGAAAAGCACTATTGATATTGATCTTAAAGGATTAAGGATTGCATTGGATTGCGCAAACGGGGCAGCCTACAATGTAGCTCCTGAGATAATGGATAGGCTTGGAGCAGAAGTATATGTAACTAATAATAATCCTGATGGAATTAATATTAATAAAGGATGCGGTTCTACTTATTGTAATAGTATTCAGAAGTTTGTTAAAGAGTGTGGAGCAGATATAGGTCTAGCTTTTGATGGTGATGCAGATAGATTAATTGCTGTAGATGAGAAGGGTAATATAGCGAACGGAGATCAGATAATGGCTGTAACAGGTTTACAAATGAAGAAAGAAGGTCGGCTTGCTAAAAATACCATTGTTGTTACAGTTATGACCAACATAGGTTTCGATATGATGGCAAAAAGGGAAGGAATAAATATTGTAAAAACTAAAGTGGGAGATAGATATGTACTTGAAGAAATGCTAACCGGAAGTTATAACTTAGGCGGAGAACAATCAGGTCATGTGATATTTCTGGAACACAATACTACCGGTGACGGCATTCTAACCGCACTTTATCTCCTTAGGGTGATGAGAATGACGGGAAGGCCTCTTTCAGAACTTACTTCTGTAATGCAAATATTTCCTCAAGTCCTTAAGAATGCAAAAGTTCAAAATGGAAATAAGGAAAAAT
>CAZEYH010000186.1:3531-5722 GCA_964515895.1 uncultured Clostridiaceae bacterium
CAAAGCTTAGAAATAAAGGTAAAACTTTTTGCTCCTCCTGAAAGTATACTCAAAGTTAATGGTGTAATTGCAAAGGTAACTGCAAAAGAACCAAAAGTTACATATGAAGCGACAGTTAATTTGGACGGATATAGAAATGTTATTGAGGTACTAGAAGAAAAGTCTGGTTGCAAGAAAAATATTGTAGTTTACAGGTTGAAA
The DNA here is from genome assembly GCA_964515895.1 of uncultured Clostridiaceae bacterium. Taxonomy (GTDB): domain Bacteria; phylum Bacillota; class Clostridia; order Acetivibrionales; family DUMC01; genus CAZEYH01. The sequence goes on from CAZEYH010000186.1 coordinate 3,733, forward strand.
AATGCAAACCGTAAATATAGGCTCTCGCTAGATGATAACATTTGGTTTCTTCAGGATATCGCCAGAAACAGTAGAAAGTACAAATCTATATTTGAAAACCCATATTTAAAAATTTACAAAGATGCTCATGAAATGTATGGGACTAAAGTACATATTAATCTATTTTATCAGACTGAAGGTTTTAATCTGTCACAAATGCCCGATAAATATAAAAATGAATGGAAAGATAATGCAGATTGGCTTAAGCTTACATTTCATTCAAAGCAGGAATTTCCTGATAAGCCATATATGAATGCAACATATGATGAAATAAAAAGAGACTATGAATTAATAACTGAAGAAATTATAAGATTTGCAGGAGAAGAATTATTAAGTCCTATTACAACTGTACATTGGGGTGAAACTACTCTGGAAGCAGCAAGAGCTTTGAGAACTATGGGCATGCAAGGACTAGTAGGATATTTTGAATTTATTAAAAACAGTAAACCTATGGTTTCTTATTATTTAGATAGGGAGCAGATAGAACATGCAAATAAACGAGATGCATGGAAAGATAACAAGGAAGATATTATATTTATAAAACATGATATTGTACTTGACAAAACTGCTCTTGACGATATTTATCCTTTTTTAAATGAATTGAAAGAAGACCCACATAGGAGCGGAATCATTGAAATGTTGATTCATGAACAGTATTTTTATCCCCATTATAGAGCTTACCAACCTGAATACAGGGATAAGATACTCACAGCAGCCAGATGGGCAGCGGAAAACGAATATGAGCCTGCTTTCTGGAGTGATATTGTGTTAGAAAAATAATTTAGTTAATGCAGTAGGAACAAAGAATAATGAAAGCAATAATGAACAAATAAACTATAGGAGGATTAGATATGGATAATTTTGGGAAAAACAGACTAAAGTTAGGTGTTGCCTATCATGGAAACAGAATACTCAAACATGTAAGAGATGATATGCTTGATATAATTCAACACAATTTTAATTTGGTAGTTCATATGTTTTCTCACAACGATTGGGACAGACATAAGAATATTATGAAAGAAATTATTGAAATATCACAAGACGCCGGCCTAGAAGTATGGGTAGATAATTGGGGTCTTGGAGGGCCTCCCGGGGACAAGTCCCATTTTCTTTCCTATTACCCTAATGCACATCAGGTATATTCCAATGGTGAGATGGATCCGGTAAGAGTATGTCTTAACAGTCAGGATTTTAGGAAGTTTACAAAAGAATGGATTGACGTAGTGTATGATTGTGGTGGGAGGTCAATATTCTGGGACGAACCTCACCTAGCTGGAAAAGATATGGAAAATGGAAAACCAAAGGTTTGGACCTGTCGGTGTAATGTTTGCCAGAAACTTTTTAGGGAAAAATATAATAAGGATATGCCTGTTAATCTAACGGAAGAAGTTGAGGAGTTCAGGATTTGGACAGTAGTAGATTATTTCAAGGAAGTTACAGGCTATAGCAACAGTAAAGGGATGGAGAATATTGTATGTGTTATGCTTGGAGGTCATTTTGGTATTAATCTGGCAACTATAGACCGGATAGCAGCACTTGATACATTGGACAACATAGGTTCCGACCCTTATTGGCTAGGGCAAAAAAATGTTAATCCTTATGAGTTTGTTTATAAAGCAACTAAAGAGAATTTAGATATTTGTAAAAGGTTTAATAAGGATCATAATATATGGATTCAGGGATTTGCTAATCCTCGTGGGCGAGAAGAGGAAATTATTTACGCAACAGATGCTGCCTACGATGCAGGTGCGCGGACAATATTAGTATGGGGATATAGAGGTTCTGAATCTAATGATTATCGTGCACATAATCCTGAATTGGCATGGAAAGTTATGGGGGATGCTATGTATAGGATTTTAGAGAGAGAAAGAAACAATAATAGGGATTGCTATATGAAAAGTCTTTGTAAGTAGGGCACATTTTCTTTTTTGACGAAAAATATGGCAAAGAT
>CAZEYH010000187.1:0-5706 GCA_964515895.1 uncultured Clostridiaceae bacterium
AACTCGGTGGAGGTTCAAGTCCTCTTAGCCGCACCAAGGCTTTCAAGTTTTTTGCTTGAAAGCCTTTTTAAATAAAGCTATTATTCCAAGTCCTAAAGCGGCACCTAATGTATCAATAATAATATCTTTTATAGCAAAAGCTCTGCCGGGAACAAATATCTGGTGTACTTCATCAGACACAGCATATAGAAAACAGAATACAAAGGTAATAATAAAGCTTTTTTTCACTTTTACCCTACTTATAATGAGAGCTCTGTAAAAAATTAAAGCAAGTATAAGATATTCTGTAAAATGTGCTGCTTTCCTTAAAAGAAACTCATAGTTCTTAAACACTCCGGAAAGAAAATTGTATATTTTTTCAGGAAGCAGTGCTGCAATATTAGAAATGTACTGAAGTAGGCCGGCAGAAACTTCATGAGACTTTGTCCCATCCTGGCTGGAAAAATAAAAAATCATAGCCAAATAAAGAATAACAACCGCCCAATTAATACAGACCCTTAATTCTATTTTCCTACGTTTATTATCTGTCATTGTATAAATACCTAAAACATCCTCACTGTTTTGATTTTTACTACTAACAATTACATTATCTTTCTTTCCACATCATATTATGATTGTTCATCAGAAAGTCGTTTTACGACTTTCTGGATGATAACCATATTATATATAATGTTGGGAAATATGCAATAATTTTTGCTAGATTATACTTATGTGAACTAGAAAAAGAACTTAGCAACTTTTAATATTCCTTGTTTCCATGGCACACGATGAGATACCCCTGTATCGTTAGTAAATTTACTCATATTCTCAAGATACCATTGATAATTTCGACATAAAGCATCCTTGTTTGAATAAACAGGTTTAAATCCGAGAACTCTTTTTGCTTTTTCAATTGAAACAAAAGAATCCTTTGAAGCAGTTTCATAGACCCATTTATATAATGGAGAAAGATGTAGTGCCTCTAGTATCCTTAGTGCCCAAATAACCGGAGTAGCAGGAAATCCTATAATCTTTTTTCCAAATCCGGCCATATCAAGTACTGCCTGATAATCTTCACCCATTGTAGTGAATTCTTCCGCACCAATGTTAAAAGTGTCATTAACTGTATTTTCATCTAAAGTAGCACATAAGTAAATAGCCACACATAAGTCATAAACATCGAGCAGCTGATATCTGTTTTTACCATTGCCGATCATAGGGAATCCCTTACCATCTTTAGCCCAATCATATAGTAAAGCAAATACACCTAACCTTTCTGGTCCTATAAAAGTTTTAGGACGAATTACCGGTACACACATTCCTTTTTTGCGATACTCAAAACAAATCTCTTCCGCCGCAATTTTTGCTTCACCATAATGCCCCACACCAATAAGTTCATCTTCTTCAACTAAGGGGTGGTGATCCGGAATGCCATAAACAGCAGTTGATGATATCATAACTACTCGTTTTATTCCATTCTGACTAGCAGCATCAAGCACATTCCTTGTTCCATCCACATCAGTCGTAAAAATATCTTCTTTAGTATACAGTGGTAATGCTGCCGCACAGTGAACTACAATATCGCTACCTTTCATAGATTTTTTTAATTTCTCTATATTTCTTATGTCACCCTGAATCACTTTAACAGTATCTAAGTTCTTTTCGGGGTAATCATATTTTTCAGCGAAATCATAAGAAACTACTGTATGCCCTTTATCTAATAAAAATCTTGTTAAATTAATTCCTAAAAATCCTGCTCCGCCTGTTATAAAATATTTTGACATTATCATCTCTTCCTTTTCATCTATTATGTATTATTATATATTATGATTTTTATACTCACTTATTTTGATTATACATCACTTTAAGCAAAATGACTCAATAATATTGCACCGTTTTTTTTGTTTTTTAACAATAAAACTTAAAATTCATAATTATTTTACATAATTTTTCATTTTACTCTTGCAAATGTTTAAAAAGTAGTGTATGATACTGTATGTAAATTACATTAATGGGGGGATTTTATGAAATCTACAGGAATTGTAAGAAAGGTTGATGAATTAGGAAGAGTAGTTTTACCAAAAGAACTTCGAGATATTATGGATATAAAGGAAAAAGATCCGTTAGAAATCTATGTTGATGGAAACATTATTCTTCTTAAAAAATACGAGCCTGCTTGTATATTTTGTCAAAATGCAAAAGATGTAGTTAATTTCAAAGGGAAAAACATCTGCGAACAATGTATGAAAGAGCTAAAAGATTAGATTACAAAGAAATCTTACAAAAAAAGCGTGTGATATTACACGCTTTTTTTGTAAGAAAACTATATCTAATCTTCCTCACTCTCAATGTTTTTATTTAGGTCTAATTTCCCTAATACATCACCGAGGGTTACTGATAATTCTTCTCTATGCGCAGTAGGAAACTCCTCTTCTTTTTTTGCTTTATTTTCAACATTATAAACACTATTGTCTTTTTCAGGTTCTTCAACATCTTCTTCAACAGGATCAATCGGGTTTACTTCTTTTATACTTAATCCTATTTTTTTGCTTTCCAAATCCATTTCAACGATCTTTGCTTCAACCTTCTGTCCAATCTTTAAAACATCATCCGGTTTAGCAATTCTTTTATTTGAAATTTGGGAAATGTGTACTAAACCGTCAACACTTTCATCAATCTGTACAAAACATCCGAAAGGCACAAGACGAACTACTTTTCCGGTTATTATATCTCCAACCTGATGTTTTTCGGCAACCTTTATCCATGGGTTATCTTCATGTTTCTTATATCCTAGTGATATTCGTTCTTTTTCCCTATCAAAATCTAGTACGGTAACTTCCACTTCATCACCTACATTAACAACCTCTGATGGGTGCTTAATTTTATACCATGATAATTCTGAAACATGTATTAGCCCGTCAACACCGCCAATATCTACAAATGCCCCAAATTTAGTAAGGTTCTTTACTTTTCCGGTATACTTTTTGTCTACTTCTATATTACTCCATAATTCATTTGAAAGACGCTCTCTCTCTTCTTCAATTAACACTCTACGAGAGCCTATAACCTTATTTTTGTGTCTATTAAATTCAATTATTCTTATTTCTAATACTTGCTTCAAAAATTCATTAAAATTCTTAATATACCTATCAGATATTTGAGATGCGGGTATAAATATTCTTACTCCATTAGAAGTTGCCAACACTCCACCTTTTACTACCTCAAAAACTTTAGCTTTAATAGATTCTTTATTTTTGTAAGCATTTTCTATTACGTCCCATTCCTTAATAATGTCAACTCTTTTTTTGGAAAGTAATACATTCCCTTCTCCGTCATTAACTTTCTCAATGTAAACATTAATCTCCATTCCCGGTTTATATACCTCTCCGGGATTAATATCAGGTTCATCAGAAAGTTCTTCAAAAGGAATTATACCATCGCATTTGTATCCTAAATCGACAAAAACCTCATTATTTCCGACACTTATTACTTTGCCTTTTACTATCTCACCTGATCTCAACGTTACCATTGAGTCCTCAAAAGCTTCTTCGAAACTAATTTCTTCTTTTTCCTGTTTATTTAATTCTTCTTGTTCACCTGATTTTTCCGGTTTATCTGACCCTTCTTGCTTATTTAATTCTTCTTGCTTGGCCGGTTCTTGCTTGATCGGTTCCTCCAGGACATTTAATTCATCCTGTTTGTTTAACTCATCCATTTTATTTAAAACCTCCTTGATAATCCAGTCTGGTGTAGATGCCCCAGCTGTAATTCCAATTTTTTTTATTTCTTTTATATCTACCGGTGGTAAATCACCGGAAGTTTCTATTTTATATGTTCTTTCACAATTATCTTTACATATTTCAAATAGTTTTTGTGTGTTAGAACTGTCCTTGCTCCCTATAACCAGCATTATATCAGCGATTTTCGACAAATCTTCTGCTTCTTTTTGCCTGTTTACCGTTGCATTACATATTGTATCGTGTTTCTCCATATTTATAAACTTATTTTTTAAATTTTCAATAACTGACAACCATTTTGTATGATTAAAAGTAGTCTGTGCAACAACAAATACTCTTTCGTCACTTTTGCTAATCTTGTTTAGGTCATCAATATTATTTATTACTATTGCTTCATTATTACACCACCCATTAATTCCTATTATTTCAGGATGTTCCCTATCACCTGCAATTACAATTTTATAGCCATCCTTATATTTACCCATTACTAGGTTATGGATTTTCTTAACATAGGGACATGTTGCATCAACTAATGTTAGACCTTTTTTTTCAATTTCTTTATAAACATCAGAAGTAACTCCATGTGCTCTTATTACGATATATGCAGGTGGTTCAATACAATTTATATCATCTATCGGCTTAACCCCAAGACTTTTAAGGTGGTCTACCATCTGCTGATTATGAATTATAGGACCTAGTGTGTATATTTTTTTATCTGCATGTTCCAGCAAATTAAAAATAGTTGTTATTGCATTATTAACTCCAAAGCAAAAACCGGCTGTTTTTGCAAGTATTATCTCCAATTCATTTATCCTCCAATAATGAGTATATCTTATCCATAATTCCCTGACTAATCTGTCTTAACTCACCCATTGTATATTTTTTATCTTTATCTAAGTCTAAATAGAAGGGTTTCCCGTATACTACCTTTACTCTGCTAAAAAGCCTATAATCTCCAGATACAGCAACAGGTATAATTGGAACATTGACTTTTGTTGCAACCATTGCAACTCCGGGTTTTGCCCTTATATTTTTTTTGTTTTGAAAACCGGTTCTTGTTCCTTCAGGAAGTATCCCAACAATATGACCTTCATTTATTAAATTAATAGCTGTTTTAATTGATTCTACATCAGGCTTTCCCCTTTTAACGGGAAAACAGCCTAATTTATGCATGATAAAGGACATTATGGGGTTTTTGAATAATTCCTCTTTAGCCATATAATGGATAAGACGTTTTAACTTATAGCCTATGAAAAACATATCCAGAGTTCCGGGGTGGTTAGCACAAAGAATAGCACCACCCTTTAAAGGCACATTTTCAATATCTATTAATTCTACTCTATAAAATAACTTAAATACAATTCTTGATAATGTTTTAAAAAATACTTCCATTTTTCTTCTCTGCCTACCTTATATAGCTTATTATTTTATCGGTAACTTGTCCGATAGTCAAACCGGTTGTATCTATTTCAATTGCATCCTCTGCTTTTCTCAATGGTGCTAACTCCCTGCTACTGTCATTTTCATCCCTATACTTAATTTCTTCTATAATTTCTTTTAAGGACACATTTGACATTCCTTTTTCAATAAACTGATTATATCTTCTTTTTGCTCTTTCTTCTATAGATGCTGTAAGAAATATTTTAACCTGAGCTTGGGGTAGTACATATGTACCTATATCCCGTCCTTCCATAACAACACTGTTTTTAGATGCAAACTCCCGCTGTATTTGGGCCATCTTTACCCTTACTTCAGGGATAGCAGATACATTTGAAGCTCCAACGGATATTTCAGAGCTTCTTATAAGTTTGCTTACATCCTCTTTATCCAATATCATATACTGCTCACCATTATTAAACAATACATCCATATCAATATTTCTTACAATCCGGGATACCTTTTCTCTGTCTTTGGTATCCACACCTTCTCTAATGGCTTTTAAAGCAACGGTCCTATACATTGCACCTGTATCAAGATACACTATTTTAAG